>NZ_JBFLKT010000298.1:0-8972 GCF_040883305.1 Lutibacter sp. | reverse complement strand
GCAACCATTAGCAATGAGAAAAATAAAATTCCCTCTTTATCTTTGTTTTCAAAATAGGTATTCACAATTTCTTGTAACAAAATAGGTTTCGCTACAGAAACCAACGAAAGTAATATTGCCGCTAAAGTGCTTATAAAAAACTCCCAACGGTATATTTTTGCAAAAGACATTAATCTGCCAAAGATGTTTAAATCAAAAGCTTTGCCTGTAACTTTTTCACTCATTTATAAATATATTTTTCGGATAGTTTACTTCAGTTAAAAATAATCCTTGTGCTGGTGCGGAAGGACCTGCATTTTTTCTATCCTTACTTTCAATTATTCTTTTAAATTCTTCTAATGTTGTTTTTCCTGTCCCAACTTCAATTAGAGTACCAACAATGGCTCTGACCATATTTCTTAAAAATCGATCTGCTGTTATATAAAAAATTAACGATTTATTTTCATGCACCCAAACAGCTTTTGTAACATCACAATTATAAGTTCTTACATCGGTATTTGATCTGGAAAAACACTTAAAGTTGGTGTAAGTTAGCAAAATTTTAGCCGCTTCATTCATTAAATCTACATTTAACTTTTTATTAATAATTTGCCAAGAAGCATCCGTTAAAAAAGGATTTTTACCAAAATAAATACGATACTGATAGCTTCTACTTACAGCATTAAAACGCGCATGCGCTTCATCAGTAACTTTTAAAATACTTAAAATTGCTATATCTTTTGGTAATAAAGAATTCAGTTTGTAGATAACTTCATCAATATTAAAATCTTCCTCTAAATCTAAATGTGCATATAACTGCTCTGCGTGCACTCCAGCATCAGTTCTTCCTGCTCCTGTGACATCTAAAGTCTGTTTAAAAATTAACGAGAATGCTTTATTTATCAGTTCTTGAACCGTAATTGCATTGGGCTGAAATTGCCAACCATGATAATTTGTACCTTTATATGCTATTTCTATAAAATATCTCAATTGAAATGCTAATTTTGTGCGGGTACAAATATAAGAGATATTTACCAGTTTAAGTTTTTACAATTCATGAAGCTAGGGTGCTAAAAAGTTTATCATCTACTAAAATGACTGATTGCGTACCTTTCTCTCTAGCAGACAGACAGTATGCCAGTGCTGAGCGCAGTCGAAGTATGGCCTTTAAAAAAAATATTATAGACACATGAAAAAAATACTACTTCTTTCCGATACGCATAGCTATATTGATAATAACATATTGAAGTATGTAAAACAGGCAGATGAAGTTTGGCACGCTGGCGATATTGGAGACATAGAAGTTACTGACACTATTTCAAAAATAAAACCAGTAAGAGCCGTTTTTGGCAATATTGATAATTCCACAATTAGAACTGAATTTCCTTTAGATAATAAATTTGAATTAGAAGGTGTTTCTGTTTGGATGACACATATTGGTGGCTATCCAAAAAGATATGATTACAGAATTAAAGCAGCAATAACTAAAAATCCACCTAAAATATTTATTAGTGGTCATTCTCATATTTTAAAAGTAATTTATGATAAACAATTAAACCTGTTACATTTAAACCCTGGTGCTGCAGGAAAACATGGGTTTCATAACATAAGAACAATGCTTCGTTTTCAAATTGATAACGGAAATATTACTAATTTAGAAATTATTGAATTGGAGAAGCGTTAGTAAATTATTGGAATAGAAATAAATACACGTGTTCCCTCGTTGCTTGATTTTATATTTAACAAACCATCTAACACTTTTATTCTAGCTTTAATTTGACTTAATCCAATTCCGTTTTTTAGTTCAATTTGATTTATATCAAACCCTATTCCGTTATCAAAAACAATAATTTGTAAATTTCCGTTTAGTTGTTCTAATTTAATGGTTCCTTTTTTTGCTTCACTATGCTTTAAAATATTATTTAGAAGTTCGTTAATAATATTAAACATTTTTATTTCAAAATTTTGATTAAAACGTTCAATATTTTTCGCATTGCTTGTAAAAGTTATTTTAGAATTTGATAATTTTTCACATAAATCTTGAACGGCAAAACCCAAACCAAATTTTAAAAGTACGGCAGAGATTAAATTGTGTGACAAATCTCTAATTTGTTCTGAAGCTTCTTCTAAAATACTTTGAGCTTTTTCAATTTCAACAGGAATAACTTCTTTTATTTTCTTTTTACTTGCATATAAATGTAAATTTATTGCTGAAAGCAATGCGCTTACATTATCGTGTAATACACTTGCTATATTTTTCCGTTCTTCTAATCTGCCATCTAAAGTAGCTGCTAAAATTTTAGCTTGTAAATCACTTTTTATCGTGTCAATTTTATTTTGATTTAGTAATTGCTCTTGGCTAATTTGCAACGCGTAATTTTTTTTGTTCAATTTATACACTTTATACAAGGTATAGATTCCAGATAAAAGCACCAAAATTGCAAAGCCCAATCCGTAAGTTAAAACTTCGGCATCTTTTCTTTTTGATTTCTCTATTTCTGTTTCTTTTTCTTTAGTTGCTAAACTATATTTAGATTGTATTACAGCTATTTCTTTATATTTTAGTTCCTGTTGCAAAGAATCGTTTAACGAGAAAAATTTATCCTGATACTCAAAAGCTTTTTTGTAATTATTTAAACCACCATAAGCATAAGCCATATTTATGTAGGAAGATCTTCTTGTTTGTTTTTGAATATCTTCTTCTCCATACCCAACTAAATCAAACGCTTTCTGAAAAACATTAAGAGCTTCTTTATATTTTTCTTGCATGTAATAAACACCTCCAAGATTATTTAAAATCCCCGCTTCAATATTTTTATTTCCTAAAATTTGTTGGTAATTAGCAGCAATTTTATAATTTTCAATTGCTTTTTCGTAATTTGCTTGTAAATAAAATATACCCGATAAGTTAGCGAAAATTTTGGCTTTTAAATCATCACTTTTTTCAACACTTTCACCAACAATTATAGCTTTTTCATAATTAACTTTGGCAGAATCTATTTGATTATCTAATTGAAAATTTCCACCTTTTTTAAAATAAATATATTGTAAACTTTTAGCATCATTTAAAACTAAAGGAATTATATTATTAAAGGTTTCAGTCGATTTTTTATAATCTCCATGTTCACGAAAAATGTCTGCCAACAATAAGTTTCCATCTATTATTAATTGTTGTTGATTGTTTCTCTTTGCTGTTTCTATAAAAAAGTATAATTTTTCTAATGCTTCTTCAGAATTTCCACTTTCTAACAACGTTTTTATCGCTTTTAAAGCTTCATCATCAGAATCTAATAATTTATTTTCAATTTTTTTTAAATCTATAGCATATAAATTCTGGGCAAAAATAGTAACATTTACTAATGTAAAAAACGTAATTAAAGCAATTGTGAATTTTATAAATTTCATGTGGGTATATTATTTTTAAGGTCTCCAACTGCTTTTCTGCCTCAAGTAGGTGGTTATTTACTATTGCATTAATTGCAAACTTTTTTCTTGTTTTGAATCATAAAGAATTTATGAAATAACATTAAAATAGTTAAACAATATTATTTTTCATGGCATAGATTGCCAAACCAACAACATTTTTTACTTTTAATTTATTAATTAAGTTTTTTCGATGGGTTTCAACAGTATTAGTACTAATATGAAGTGCTATACTAATTTCTTTTGAATTAAATTGCTTGCAAATTAATTTAAGAACATCTGTTTCCCTTGGAGTTAATGAACTAAAAAATGAACTTCCTTTAGGTATTTCGTCAATACTCGAAAGATTGTTAGTGAAGGTTGATAATAATTTATCTTTTATACTTTCACTAAAATATTGTTTGTCGCAATAAACGTCATTTATGGCTTCTACAATATGTTCACCAGCACATTTTTTAGCTAAAAACCCACTTGCTCCAATTTTCAACACTTCTTTAATAAGTTTCGTATCATCATAGCTTGATAGCACAATAACTTTTTGTTGAATACCGTTTTTCAAAAAACTTTGCAACACAGCAATCCCATCAATTTTCGGCATATTGATATCTAAAATTAAGATATCAGCTTCATTCGAAGCAAACCAATTTAAAACATCTTCGCCATTGAGAGAACTCCCAACAACTTCAATATTTTCTTCTGAGGATAAAACTGCTTCAATACCATCTATTAATAATTGATGATCGTCTGCAATATGAACTTTGATCTTTCTCATAATTTTCCCTTTTCAAATATATTATTTATAAAACTTTAAAACTATACTTAAATATAGTGATATTTTTGCATCACCAGAAACCGTTAGAAGCAAAAAACCATTTTAATAAAAATTAAAATGGTTTTCCTTGCACTAAATATACTAAGATGTTAGGTTTAACGCAATCTGTCAACAGATTTTACAAGTTCTTCATCCTTTTTAATTGCTTTATTAGCCATTACAACTAATACTATTGTTAAAATTGGAATCAGCAACCCAATACCCTTCTCAGAAACAATAATTTCTCCAGATAAGCTTTGTGAAAAATATACGAGAATACCTAATAAAATAAAATTGGTCAAAATTGCTAATCTGCCTAAAACAAATTGTAACTGACGTTTTTTAAATTGAAAAACGGCAACAAATGTTAATGCAGCAGATAGAAAAAATAATACTGCCATTACAACTAATAATGTATTATTTGAACTGAAAGAATCCATTACAAAAAATTTAATTTCCTCATTAGTAGTCCATAAATTGAAAAGGAAAATACTTCCCCCAGACAATAAGGTTGCTAACAATAAATAAATAGTTTGTATTCTTTGAATCATAATTATAATAATGGAGCACAAAAATACGTTTTATTTTTAAAGATTAAAACTATACTATGTGAAATATTTTTATATATTTGCAATCAGTTGCTATTAGCACAGCAATTCAACTACAACTAAAACAAACCAATCACCACTTAGTATAATTCACAATAATACAGTTTTAAAAAACACAATTTTTAATATACACATATTAACACTAATTACAAATTAACAAATGTTTGAAATTTCCCAACTAAAGGAGAAAACTCTTGTTGAATTACAAGAGATAGCAAAAACTATTGGAGCAAAAAAATACAGTCAATTAAAAAAATTAGATTTAGTTTATTTAATATTAGACATACAAGCTTCAAACCCTTCAAAAATCACTAAAAAAGAGTCTACAACTAGTGATAACAAACCAAAACGAAGAAGAATCGTAAAAAAAGCTGTTCAGCCAAAAGTAAACAAACCTTTTATTTCTGAAGCACCAAAAAAAGAAATTGAAACTAAAGAAGTAGCAAAAGAAGAAATAGTAAAAGAAGTTGCTGCAAAAGTTGTTCAGCCTAAACCGAAACCTAGAAAGTTAGTTAAAGCTCATCCGAAACAAAAAACGGAGTCAGTTGCAAAACAGGAAGTTGCAGTTGCCGAAATAACTGACAAACCAAATACGCAAAAAAACAAGCCACAAGCTAAGCCTGCTGCGCAAAAACAACCTCAAGCTAATCAGCCAAACAAGCCGAAGCAACCACAAAACCCAAATCAAAATAAACAACAATCAAATACTAATAAAGGGCAACGCAAAAGCGGAAACCGTTATAGAGATCCTGATTATGAATTTGATGGGATTATTGAAAGCGAAGGTGTTTTAGAAATGATGCCAGATGGTTATGGTTTCTTACGTTCTTCAGATTATAATTATTTATCTTCTCCAGATGATATTTACTTATCACAATCTCAAATAAAATTATTTGGTTTAAAAACTGGAGATACCGTTAAAGGAGTGGTTAGACCTCCAAAAGAAGGTGAAAAATATTTCCCTTTAATTAGAGTTTCAAAAATTAATGGTTTAAATCCTAATGTTGTAAGAGATAGAGTTTCCTTTGAACATTTAACACCATTATTTCCACAAGAAAAATTTAATTTAGCAGGTAAAGGAAGTACTTTATCAACAAGAATTATGGATTTGTTTTGTCCAATTGGAAAAGGACAAAGAGGTATGATTGTTTCTCAGCCAAAAACGGGGAAAACAATGTTACTTAAAGATATTGCTAATTCAATTGCATCTAACCATCCAGAAGTATATCAAATAATTTTATTAATTGATGAACGTCCGGAAGAAGTTACAGATATGCAACGCAGTGTACGTGGAGAAGTTGTTGCGTCTACTTTTGACGAACCAGCTGATAAGCACGTTAAAGTTGCTAATATTGTTTTAGAGAAAGCAAAAAGATTGGTAGAATGTGGACACGATGTTGTTATTTTATTAGATTCAATTACACGTTTAGCCAGAGCTTATAATACTGTTGCACCAGCATCTGGAAAAATATTATCTGGTGGTATTGATGCCAATGCATTACACAAACCAAAACGTTTCTTTGGAGCTGCACGTAATATTGAAAACGGAGGTTCTCTTTCTATTATAGCAACTGCTTTAACAGAAACTGGTTCTAAAATGGATGAAGTTATTTTTGAAGAATTTAAAGGTACTGGTAATATGGAACTTCAATTAGAAAGAAATATTGCAAACCGTAGAATTTACCCGGCAATTGACTTGGTTAAATCTAGTACACGTAGAGACGATTTATTATTAGATCCTAAAACGGTTAAACGTATGTGGGTTCTTAGAAAATATTTAGCTGATATGAATCCTGTTGAAGCAATGGAATTTATTAAAGATAAAATTCAATTTACCACTTCTAATGAGGAATTTTTAATTTCTATGAATGGGTAATTAGTAAATAATTCAATACAAAAAGAGGCTGTTTTAATTTTTTAAAGTGGCCTTTTTTTATACAAAAATGTGAGCTTTTCTATATAAACAAAAATCATAACATAATTAATACGTCTTTACAAGGAAGCGTTTGAAACGAAGAGGAAAACACGACTGCAGCAATCTCATTAATAGTAGCTGCTTTTATATTTGTAGTTTCAAAGTCACAGATTGATTCACTAAATTGCAATAATGATTTCATCAATCCTACTCTAAGAGGTACAACTGACGCAATCTCATGAATAGGACCTAAAATTAAACTTTTAGTTTTAAAGCTATAGATTCCTTTACTATATTGCATTCCGTTTGCTATGACAGTCTTTTTTAAACTTCTGATTAGCAACAATGTGTAATTGGATACGTGTAGGATCTACATTAAAAATAATGTATATAATTTTAACCTATTCAAAAAAAATCGCCTAATATTAAGCATAAAAAAATCGTCTAAAATTAATTTTAGACGATTTTTATAAATTATATAATCTGAGAATCTCTAAAAGAATTTACCTCTATTATCTTTAATATCAGCCGTTTCCTCTAAAACATTAAATATTTGATTTCCTCTTGCTTGTAATTGTGTAACCAGTTTTTTACGGAAAGTATCATAGTTTTCTAAATCAACTGGAGCATCACGTTTTGTTACTTTAAAAACAAATACACCTTTCTCTCCACTCACAAAATCCGACACTTCATTTAGCTTAATTGTTGACATTGCTCCAACGACACCTGGCTCGTTACCTACACCTGAAATTAAAGGACTTGCTAAATTTACTGCAGATGCCTTACGCACTGTTACACCACTATTAGTTGCAATTTCTGCAAGTGTAGCGCCTGACATCTTCTTTTTAATCATTTCAGCTTTTTTCTTATCAACCAATTCCGGACGAATACTACCTAATAATTCTGAACTTACTGCAACACCGTCTTTTTCAACTTTTCCAGTTAATACAGCCACTGAATATCCTCTTTTTCCATTTATATCAATATCAAATCTCTTAGAATTACCTAATTCTCTTTCATTATCAAAAGCCCAAGTTACCATTTGTCTTTGAGCTCCCAAACCAGGAATTGCTTCATCCAATACTTTTAAGTTAAGTGCCGTTTGAACGTTATAATTTTTTTCGGTAGCAATTTCATCTATATCTTTTCCTTCTGAAAGATTTGCGTTTAATGTTTCTGCTTCTTCAAAAATTCTATTTTCAGTTTCTTCTGATGCTTCAACTAAACGTGCAAAAGTTACCAATTTAACCGCTTCTTCTGCTTTAGTTTGATCATCAATTCTAATAATGTGGAAACCAAAAGCAGTTTCAACCACATCTATACTACCAACTTTATTTTTATAAATAAAATTTGCAAAATCTACATCAAATGATGGAGAAAACGCTTGGTCTTTTCTAACCCATCCAATATCACCACCTTTACCTTTAGTACCATCTGAATTGATTTCATCAGCTATTTCCGTAAATTTAGATTTATTGTTTTTCACCAATGCAAAAACGCTATCTGCAGTTTTTTTGGCTTGTTCTTTAGTTTTTAACGACGTTGATCTTGTAGTTCCAGCATAAGGAATAATAATATGACTAGATTTTACTGAATCTGGCATTTGAACCGTTTCAACAACTTTAGAAATTTTATAATAGCCATTTTGTTTGTATGGACCCACAACAGTTCCTACCTCAGCATTAAACACTTCATCAGAAATTTCTGCTAAAATTTGATTCTTATATTTATAGCCATTATCAATCGCTAAATCAGATCTATTGTCATTTAAAAAACTCTCATATTTAGTAGTGTTTTTTAAACCTGCAATTTTTACAGTAGCTTTAGCTGCATTGCTATATTCTTCTCTATCTTCAATATAACTTTCTACAAGTTTTTTCGCTTCAGCATCATCAGCTTCCGAAGGTAAAATATCAAATTTTACATATTTAATAGTTCTTGCCGCTTCAGTCTTATATCTTTTAGCATTATCCTTTAAATACTTTTGAATCTCTTGTTTTGAAACATATGCCAAACTATCTGCTATTGTACTATAAGGCACATAAACAAATTCTGCATCCATTTTAGTATTATTAAACAAATAATCTCTTTCACCTTCTTTTAAAGAAGCACCTAGCCCAGCTTTTACTAAAGAAGTATATGCTTGACGTTGTAAGTTTTGTTTAATATTTTTTTCTGTTGCCAACCAGTTCATCCAAGCTTGACTATTACCAGACTCGGCATCATCTTTCATATT
>NZ_JBFLKT010000297.1:0-7166 GCF_040883305.1 Lutibacter sp. | reverse complement strand
TTTTTTTCACTGTAAAAAGTATTAATAGTTCGTTTGCTTCAGAAGATAGTATAGAAACGGTTACGTTACCAACCAACGTTTTAAAACTTTCTATTAAGTTGTAGTTATACATTCAAAAATAAATAGTTTATAACTATTTAAAATCCACACCTATTTTAATTCAAAAACTACTTAATTCAATTAAACTTTATTTTTGAAAATTATAAATTGATTTTTAATTAATGTTATCAACATATATATAAATTATAAAAAGGATTTTTAAAAATTTATAAAAAATTGTTTGTTATTATAGTCTGTTAATATGTGCAATAAATAATTGAATTATAATTTTGAAATATCACTTATTAAAAACAACTAACAAGTTATATATTTTTAATAGCTTAAAAATCAATCAAATTATATAGGTTATCAACAGTGTGTTAATACAGTTATTTTACCAATTTATTGCATAACATTTCATTCAAAAAATGTTTATAACAGTTTAAAAAATGTTTATAACTCAATATTAAAAATCTATAAATAAATTTGGTGATTAAAAGTACGTTTTAGCATTAGCTTTTTTAATTTACATATCAAAAAATAGTTTTCTTTTTTAAGTATAAACTTATTCACAATGTTAGTAAAATTTAAAGCTATTGTAAATCAATCTTTTAAAAAATACTATTAACAATTACTTTTTTTACTGTTAATAAGCCTGAATTTGTACTTTTGCAGTCTAACTTATTAACAAAAACTTTAATTATGACAATTGCAATTGGTAACGATCACGCTGGAACCGAATATAAATTCGAAATTATAAAACTTTTAGAGCGTAAAGGTATAAAAGTTTTAAACTTTGGAACCGATTCGAATGATAGCATGGATTATGCAGACGCTATTCATCCAGTAGCAAATGCGGTTGAAAGTGGAAAAGCTACTTATGGTATTATAATTTGTGGAAGTGGAAATGGTGCGCAAATGACAGCTAATAAACACCAAGGAATTAGAGCTGGACTGGTTTGGAATAATGAAATTGTTGAATTAATTAGATTGCATAACAATGCAAATGTTTTAGCAATTCCTGCGCGTTTTGTTTCATTACAACAAGCTTTAGGTTTTGTTGAAATATTTTTAAATACTGAATTTGAAGGCGGAAGACATCAAAACAGAATAGATAAAATACCTACAGGTTGTTGTTAATTAATTTGTAATTGTTAATTTATAATTCGTAATTAAAATGGGACATAACCATGCGCATCATCACCCAACAATAACAGGTAAGAATTTATTAATTTCAATTGTACTTAATATTATTATTACAATTGCACAATTGATAGGTGGATTTATTTCAGGAAGTTTAGCTTTAATTTCTGATGCAGTTCATAATTTTTCTGATGTTATTTCTTTAATTATCAGTTATGTAGCTAATTTACTTGCCAATAAAAAGAAACGTACTAAAACATCTACTTTTGGGTATAAACGCGCCGAGATTATTGCAGCATTTATTAATGCAACTTCGTTAATTATTGTAGGTTTATTTCTTGGATATGAAGCAATTATACGTTTTAATTCTACTGTAGAAATAAAGTCGGATTTAGTTATTTGGTTAGCACTTTTAGGAGTTTTAGCAAACGGATTTAGTGTCCTTTTACTTAAAAAAGATGCAGCACATAATATTAATATGAAATCCGCTTACTTACATTTGTTAGTTGATATGTTAACATCTGTTGCTGTTTTTATTGGAGGTTTATTAATGAAATATTATGAAATTTATTGGATCGATGCATTGTTAACTTTACTTATTTCTATTTATTTAATTTATATAAGTTGGGAAATTTTATTAAAATCTATTCGAATATTAATGCTATTTGCGCCGGAACATATTAAAATTGATGATGTTGCAAAAGAAGTTTTAAAAGTAAAAGGAATAAAAAACATTCATCACGTTCATATTTGGCAATTAAACGATGCAGGAAGTCATTTAGAAGCGCATATAGAATTTACCGAAGATATAAAACTTTCAGAATTCGATATAATTTGCGCAAAAATTGAACAAGATCTACTAGAAAAATTTCAAATAAATCACTGTAATTTTCAACCAGAATTTATTAGAGATGATAAAAAAGATTTAATAAATCAAGATTAATTATGCTTCAAATTCAAGTTAAGACCTTTTCCGAATTAACCAAAGAAGAACTTTATCAAATTTTACAATTACGAAGCGAAGTTTTTGTTGTTGAGCAAGATTGTGTGTACCAGGATATAGATTATAAAGATCAAAAAGCAATCCATGTTTTAGGTTTTAAAAACAATAAAATTATTGCATATACCAGAGTTTTTAAACCAGGTGATTATTTTAATGAAGCCAGCATTGGTAGGGTAGTGGTTGCAGAGAAGGAACGAAAATTTAAATACGGATATTCCATTATGGAAGCTTCTATTGAAGCAATTTCAACGTATTTTAATAAAACTACTATAAAAATCTCAGCTCAAACTTATTTAAGAAAGTTTTACAATTCTTTAGGTTTTAGTCAAATAGGAGATGGTTATTTAGAAGATGGAATTCCGCATATTGCAATGCTAAAAACTTAATGTATGAACAACCCAAAAATTAAAATAAATAGCGTTAAAAACTTATCGAACAAACATTATAAATTAGATACAATAAATTTTGATTTTAAAACAAAAGATGGCACTTGGCAAAATCAAAGTAGAGAATGTTACGATAGAGGAGATGGAGCTTGTATTTTATTGTACAATCCATTAAAAAAAACGGTAATTCTTACTAAACAATTTAGAATGCCTAGTTATTTAAATGGAAACGATGATGGAATGATGTTAGAAGTTTGTGCAGGTTTATTAGATAAAGATGATCCATTAACTTGTATAAAAAAAGAAGCTGAAGAAGAAACAGGCTATAAAATTAACAATCCAACAAAAGTTTTTGAAATCTATTCTACTCCAGGAGCAGTAACGGAGAAAATTCATTATTTTATTGCGGAATATTCCGATGCCATGAAAATTTCTGAAGGTGGTGGTTTAATAGCAGAAACCGAAGAAATTGAAGTGTTAGAATTCGATTTTAAAGAAAGTTTAAAACTAATTTCAACAGGCAAAATTTGTGATGCCAAAACAATAATTTTATTACAATATGCTAAAATTAATAAGCTAGTTTAATCGTTAATCTGTCATTGCGAATTATAGCCTTTCTAGTGGGCAGGTGTAATGAAGCAATCTGCTTATTAGTAACTGATTATTTCGTCGCAAACTCCTCGTAAAGACGTTCAAATATATACTGGCATTGTTGGTGTTTTTCACCAACAATTATTCTCAAACAATTACTAAAAATACTCTTTAATTGCTTTTGCAACACCATCATTTTTATTAGTATCGGTTACAGCGTCAGCAACTTTTAAAACTTCGTAATTCGCATTTCCAACAGCAACACCTAAACCCACCGCTTTTAACATTTCAATATCGTTGTAATTATCACCAAAAGCAACTACATTATCCATTGAAAGTGTTGGATAGCAATGTTTTAAAAGAACATCTATAGCAGTTTTTTTAGAAATATCTTTATGTGAAATTTCAATATAAGTTTCCTTAGAACGATACAATAATATTTCATTAGAAAAATTCTTTTCTAACGATTTATACAATATATCAATTTCAGTTGCATCGCCCATACACATTATTTTATGTGCACCTTTTCCTTCAGTATTCCAAACATCTAAAACTTCAACATTAGATTTTACAACAGGAGTTACTTTGGTATTATTTTCTTCTCTTTTTGCCCAATAATCCATTGAAGGAACATACCATTCGTCTGCATGAAATAAACTTAAATGTATAGCTGTATTTGTACATTGGTTAATTATTTCAGCCAACACACTATTTTTAATAAAAGTAGAATGTAAAACTTTATTATTGTTTAAAATTAAACCTCCATTATATGCAACTAAAGGTGTTTTTTCATTGCTAAATTCTCTTTGTAAATGACGCATTCCATTTGGCATACGTGATGAAATTAGCACAAACGGAATATTAGAAACACGTTGTACCTGTTCAATAGTTGTTTTAGATAATGCTCTGTCTTTATTTAACAATGTACCATCTATATCGGTACAAATTAATTGGTAACTCATGGGTGTTTTTATAAAAATATTGGCAAACTTAAGTATTCTTGCCATTTAATTATACTGATATTTAAATAATTAACGAAATCGATAGAATTACCATATTTAGCTGATTCTCGCCTAAAAATTCACATTAAATCTAATAGTGTACCTTTGCCAACTTATAAAAAACAAATGATATTTAAAGATTTAAAAATTATAGAGCCAATTTTAAAAGCGCTCCAAGAAGAAGGTTATACACATCCAACTCCAATTCAAGAACAGGCAATACCAATATTATTAAACAGAAAAGATTTATTAGGCTGTGCTCAAACAGGAACAGGTAAAACAGCTGCATTTACAATACCAATTTTACAGCATTTATTTAATAGTAGAGGAGATTCTAAAGGAAAACGAAAAATAAAATCGTTGATAGTTACTCCAACCAGAGAATTAGCCATACAAATTAACGAGAGTATTACCAGTTATGGAAAATATACAGGACTTAAAAATATTGTTATTTTTGGGGGTGTTAAACAAGGCGGACAAACTGATGCTTTAAGAAGAGGAACCGATATTTTAGTGGCAACTCCGGGTAGATTGTTAGATTTAATCTCTCAAGGGTTTATTAGTTTACAAGACATAAAATATTTTGTTTTAGACGAGGCAGACCAAATGTTGGATATGGGTTTTATCCACGATATTAAAAAAATTATAGCAAAATTACCTTTTAAAAGACAATCACTTTTTTTCTCGGCAACAATGCCACCGGCAATTGCTGAACTGTCTAGCACTATTTTAAAAGATTACGAAAGAATAACTATAAAGCCAAAACAAGCCACTGCCGAAAAAGTGGAACAAGCAGTTTACTTTGTGAGTAAACCAGATAAAACAAAATTATTAATTCATATAATTGAAGAAAATCCTGAGGCATCAATTTTGGTATTTTCAAGGACAAAACATGGTGCGGATAAAATTGTGCGTTTGTTAACAAAAGCACATATAAAATCCGCAGCCATTCATGGAAATAAATCTCAAGGAGCACGTCAAAGAGCTTTAGGAAACTTTAAAAAAGGTGAATTAAATATTTTAATTGCAACAGATATTGCTGCAAGAGGTATAGATGTAGAAGAATTAAGTTTAGTAATTAATTACGATTTACCAAATATTCCTGAAACGTACGTACATAGAATCGGTAGAACAGGCCGTGCAAAAGCAAGCGGAATTGCGTTGTCTTTTTGCAATCAAGAAGAAAAAGCATATTTAAAAGATATTCAGAAATTAATAAATCAACAAATACCTTTAATTGAAGAACATCCGTTTACTTTAGATGAAAATGAAGAAGTTCCTTTAGTTCCAAAACCTTCTAAAAATCAACGTAAAAAATCAAAGCGTAGAGTCGAACACAAATCAAAAGAAGGAGAAAATATAAATAAACCAAGACGCCGTAAATATTACCCTAAAAGAAATAACTAAAGCATTATTAAGCAAGAACACCACTTTTTACTAAAAAGTGGTGTTCTAATTCAAATAATTATATTCAGGGATCCAAGTGAATATAATTGTTCCTTAAAACTATAAATTTTATTTACTTAATGATAAAAGTCATTTTAATAATATTTTTTATAGCAACTATTTACAGTATTTATCACGGTATTAAGAGTCTAGAAGATTGAAGTGCTATTCTAAAAAATAAAATAAACTAATATTATCTGTATTTTAAAGGATGTTTAATTATTGATTTGATTTTCATTTATTTTAAAATAACTATTCTTGAATTCTAACTATCTCAAAAAGAAGTTTTTAAATCTAGATTAAAAAAATATTTAAACTAGGAACATTTAATTAAAGACTAGTTAAAAGTTAATTTTAAATCAGTTTAGTAGACTCTCTTTTTATTAGCGCTGTTTCAAGTGTAATAATTTTTGGCACTATTGGTTTCTTCTTTTTAATTGCTTTAATTTCTTTATAAAGTTGTTTAAAAGCTGTTTTCCCCATTTGGAAACCTGGTTGATCTATTGTTGTTAATGTTGGAGAAATTACTGAGGACATAAACCAATTACTAAATCCAACAATACTAATATCTTCGGGTATTTTAATCCCACGCTCTCTTAATGCTGTCATAGCTCCAATAGCCACCAAATCGGTATTTATAAAGATACCATCTACATTATTATGGTCTTTTAATAATTGTTCAGCATTTTTTTTACCTTCATTAAAACTCATATCTCCACAATCACATATATAAACCAAAGATGGGTCATAAGGTATATTATTATCTAGTAATGCTTTTTTGTATCCAAGAAACCTATCTATAGAGTTTTGCGGTAAAAGCGCTCCCCTAAAATGTGCAATTCGTTTACAACCTATATCTATTAGATGCTGCGTAGCTATGTAAGCTGCTTTTCTATCATCAATAATAACTTTGGAACATTTTACTATTCTGGCAATCTTATCAAACATAACTAAAGGTTTGTCTTGAGCTAAAACCTCATTTAGGTGATTAAAGTTTGCTGTTCCATTTGCTAAAGATATAAGTATACCATCAACTCGTTGACTTAATAATAAGTCAATTTGTTTCTTTTCTAAGTCATAAGATTCATTAGACTGAAGAATGATAACCAAATAACCTTTTTTTTCTGCTTGCGAAATAATACCTTTAATGACGTTTGAAAAAAAATGATGAACTATTTCTGGTATTATCAAACCGATAGTTTTAGACTCTTTTGTTCTTAGGTTAACAGCAAAAGTATTGGGTTTATAGTTTAATGTTTTTGCCAATTCTTTTACTAACCCTTTGGTTTTTTTACTTACATCGGGATAATCTTTTAATGCTTTTGAAACAGTAGTAATTGATATATTTAATTGTTCTGCTATTTCTTTTAAAGTTACTGGCTTCATAAATATGGTAAATAAAAAACGAAAATAACAATAAAAACAATAAATCGAAAACGTTTTCGGTAAAATCGAAAACGTTTTCGGTAAAAAAAAGATTTAAATAAGTTAGTTGCCCTTTTAATTTAGTCCAAAATTAACCTGTTAATATAGTCAATTAACTTAAATAAATTATTA
>NZ_JBFLKT010000296.1:0-9401 GCF_040883305.1 Lutibacter sp. | reverse complement strand
CATTATTACCAACCTGGTTTTTTATTCTTACCTTTTGATATTTATACTGAGAAACAAGTAAAAAAAGTTGGAAAAAAATTTATTCCGAGTGATGTAAACTATATTCAAAAAAGAATTGAACAAATTTTTCCTGAAGAAAACAAAGTTCAGTTAGAAGATGAAACTTTAAATTACGATGTGCTCATAATTGCTACAGGTTCAAAAATTGCACCTGAAGAAACTCCTGGGTTAATAGGTCCTTTATGGAAAAAAGATATTTTTGATTTTTACACTTTTGAAGGTTCTCTAGCTTTAAGAAATAAACTTAGAAATTGGGAAGGTGGCAAATTGGTGGTACATATAACAGAAATGCCAATTAAATGTCCAGTTGCTCCTTTAGAATTTGCATTTTTAGCAGATGATTATTTCCGTAAAAAAGGTATGAGAGATAAAGTTGAAATATCTTATGTTACACCACTTTCGGGAGCATTTACAAAGCCAACATGTACTACTGCCTTAAATTATCTTTTATCTGAAAAAGGAATTAAAATTGAGACTGATTTTGCCATAGAAAGTATCGACAACGACACAAAAGAACTAGTAGATTATGAAGATCGAAAAATCCCTTTTGATTTATTAGTAACAATCCCAACAAATATGGGTGATGAAGTAATTGAAAAATCTGGTTTAGGAGATGATTTAAATTTTATACCTACAGACCATAACACATTACAATCATTAGCACATGAAAATATTTTTGTAATAGGAGATGCTACAAATGTTCCTGCATCTAAAGCTGGATCTGTAGCACATTTCCAAGCAGAGACATTAACAGATAATATTCTTTTATATATTGATGGTTATCCATTAAAAAAAGAATTTGATGGGCACGCAAATTGCTTTATTGAAACAGGAAATAACAAAGCGTTACTTATTGATTTTAATTATGTAACAGAACCAGTGCACGGAAAATTCCCTTTCGCAAAAATAGGACCACTTAATTTGCTTAAAGAGAGTGTTTTAAATCATTGGGGGAAATTAGCTTTCCGATGGATTTATTGGAATATGCTTTTAAAAGGAATTTCAATTCCATTTGTATCAAGAAACATGAGTTTTAAAGGAAAAGTTTTTGATATTAAACCAGAAACAAAATAAACTATTAAATTAACACTAAAAAATAATAATTATGCCAGTAAAAACAATAGCAGGAAAAGAAGTAAACGTTTCGGAAGACGGATACTTAGAAGATATGAATCAATGGAATGAAGATATAGCAAAAGAGATTGCAAGTGAAATTGGAATTGAATTAACTCCAAAACACTTTGAGGTTATCAACTATTTACGCGAAAAAACCGCTGCAAAAGAAGCGCTAACAATAAGAGGTGTTGGTAAATCAGGTGTTGTTGATATTAAAGGTTTATACAAATTATTTCCAAAAGGACCTTTAAAATTCTCTTCGAAAATTGCAGGAATTCCTAAACCAACTAGTTGTATTTAAACTAGTTTCATTTATAAAAAATAAAAATTATGAGTACAGAAAAAAAACCATTAGAAAAAGTTTGCTTAATATGTGCTAAAGGAAGTTTAGAAGATGTATATGCTAGTTTAGTTATGGCGAATGGAGCCGTAATGGAAGGCATAGAAACCAAAGTGTTTTTTACATTTTTTGGCTTAGACGGCATCACTAAAAAAGCAATGAACCATTTACATACAGCAACAACAGGTAATCCTGCAATGAGAATGCCAGGTGGACTTCCGTTTCCTACTATGTTAGGTGGATTACCAGGTGTGGAATCAGCCGTTTCAAGTATGATGCGTAAACAAATGGAAGCGTTAGATATGCCTCCAGTTGATGAGTTTTTAGAAATGATTACTGCTGGTGGTGGTGAAATTTATGCGTGTAAATTAGCAGTAGATATGTTTAAATTAAAAAAAGAAGACTTATCTGACGAAGTATCTGACATTATTACTATTGGTGAATTTTATGAAATGTGTGATGGAGACAGAACACAAATAATTTTCACATAAAAAGTCTTAATAAAAAAGCTGACTAAAAGGTTACCTTTTAGTCAGCTTAAAAATATTAACCAAACAATTATTTAAATATATAGCGTTCCGTCTCTCCATCTAAATTTAACATTTCAATTCTTAAAACTTCCCCTTTAGTTTTAGATGAAATCATTGCATTTACAGCATCAACAGAGTACATTTTTTCACCATTAATTGCAGTAATAATATAGCCGTTTTTCACACCATAATACTGCAATTCTTTATTTGTAATATTAGTAACTTTAACACCATTTTCAAGCTTTAATTTCTTTAATTCTGATGCATCTAAATTTTTTAGTTCTAAGCCTAAAGAACTCACTTCACTAATTTCATTTTTACTTAAAACTACCCTCGTTTTATTTTCTTCGCCATTTCTAACAAACGTTACATTTATAACGTCATTAGGTCTTTTAGTATTTAAAAAACCCGTTAAATCTGCATACGATGTAATTTTAACACCATCTAAATTAACAATAATATCGTCTTTTTGTAATCCTGCTTTAGCTGCACCAGAATTTTCAACTACACTAGAAATATAAAATCCTTCAGAAATATCTAAATCTAAATTTTCAGCAATTTTTCCATTTAACTCTCCACCACTTACACCTAAAATTGCTTTTTGCACATTTCCAAATTCCATTAAATCTTCAATAACTTTTTTAGCAATATTTGAAGGAACTGCAAATGAATACCCTATAAAAGAACCTGTTCTGGAGGAAATTGCTGTATTTATTCCAATAAGTTCTCCTCTTGTATTTACCAATGCTCCACCGCTATTTCCTGGATTCACCGCAGCATCTGTTTGTAAAAATGAATCCACACCACTATTTCCATCTAAATCTCTTCCTTTAGCACTTATAATTCCAGCGGTAACGGTAGATGTTAAATTGTATGGATTCCCAACAGCTAATACCCATTCGCCTACTTTAACGGCATCGGAATTTGCAAAAGTTATATAGGGTAAATCGTTTTCTTCAATTTTAAGTAGTGCAATGTCGTTTGTAGCATCCGTTCCAATCAGCTCAGCCTTAAATACTTTCTTATTGTTTAAAGTGACTTCTATATCTGTCGCACCCTTAACTACGTGATTGTTAGTGATTATATAACCATCGGAAGAAAAAACTACACCACTTCCCGTTCCAACCTGCGAATATTTTTTAGTACTATTTCCCTGACCGTAAAAAAACTCGGCAAACGGATCTCTCACAGTTTTGTAGGAAGTATTTTTTACATGTACTACGGCATTCAAAGTTTTTTCTGCCGCAACTGTAAAATCAGTATTTTCCATTGAAGTACCGAATGCATTTGTGTAATCGGTAGCAATCGTTACCGGACTTTCATCCACCGATTTTTCAATTACTATTTGTGGCTTTTCTATAAATAATTTATAAGCACCTAAAGTTAATGCACCTCCTAAAGCCGAAAACAAGACAATACTTATTATTTTTTTCATTTTTATAAAATTTAATTTATTAACACCCAAATTTAAAATTTTATTGCATCGCAAAAATAGCTTTAACGCTTCGTTAACGCTCATTTAACCATTTTTAACATTTTACAATTCAGCTTTCATTTTTAGGTACAAAAAACTACTTTGAATTTACTACATTTGCAACAATGAAATTACATTTTTACAAATACCAAGGTGCTGGAAACGATTTTATAATGGTTGATAATAGAGACCTTCTCTTTCCTAAAACTAACACACATTTAATTAACAAATTGTGCGATAGACGTTTCGGAATTGGAGCTGACGGACTTATTTTATTAGAGCCTTCAAAAAAGGAAGACTTTACAATGGTATATTTTAATGCCGATGGAAATGAAGGGAGCATGTGTGGAAATGGTGGCAGGTGCATAGTGGCTTTTGCAAAACAGTTAGGAATTATTACAGATGAAACTACTTTTAATGCTGTTGACGGATTGCATTATGCAACTATAGCAAATGAAATTGTAAGTCTTAAAATGATTGATATTAGTGAAATTAAGGTTACCGATAGTAACGTGTTTTTAAATACGGGTTCCCCTCATCATGTGCAATTTTCTAAAAATATTGCTGAAATTAATGTTAAAAAATTGGGTGCTAAAATAAGATATGGAGCGCCTTATTTTGAAACAGGAACAAATGTGAATTTTGCTGAAAAAATTACAGCTAATTCATTTAAAGTTAGAACCTACGAGCGTGGTGTTGAAGGTGAAACTTTAGCTTGCGGAACTGGAGTTACTGCGGTGGCAATTGCTGCTCATATAACAAATAAAACTGACGAAAATTCAATAAAAATTGAAGTCTTAGGTGGTGATTTAGAAGTTTCTTTTGAGAAAGTTAAGAACAAATACACAAACATTTTTTTAAAAGGGCCTGCAGAATTTGTTTTTGAAGGTAACATAGCTATATAATGGCAACTTTATTAGGAAAAAATATAAACTTACGCGCACTAGAACCTACTGATCTAGATTTTTTGTTTGCAACAGAAAACAATGAGCAATTTTGGGATATTAGCAGTACACAAATTCCTTTTTCGAAATTCATCTTACAACAATATATTGAAAATGCCCATCAAGATATTTATGAAGCTAAACAATATAGGTTTGTTATTTGCAATGCCGAAAATATTCCTGTTGGAATGATTGACCTATTCGATTTTAACCCGCAACATAAGCGCGTTGGAATTGGGTTATTAGTACTTCCTGAACACCAAAATAAAGGCTACGCTTCTGAAGCGTTGGAAATGGTGATAGATTACGCATTCAGTTATTTAGATGTACATCAAATTTATGCAAATATCACTTCAAATAATTTAAATAGTATAGCGTTATTTGAAAAAAACAACTTTAAACAAGTAGGAATCAAAAAGGATTGGCTGTACTCAAATTCAACCTATAAAGATGAAATTTTATACCAATTAATTAATAGTTAAAATGAATTTAAAAAAAGGTATTATACTAATTATTAGCTTATTATTTGTAATTGGAGGCTTTTTAGCCTTTAACTATTATACTAAAATATACAAAGCCAATACTATTAAAGAAGGTGATCTATTTATACCAACTTCAAGTAATTTTAGTGATGTTGAAAACTTAGTACGTCCATTTTTAAAAAGAGTAAAACCTTTTGTTTGGGTAGCCAATAAAAAAAATTATCCAAATAATATAAAATCAGGGAAATATAAAATTTCCAAAGGAATGAATAATAATGATTTGGTAAATCTTTTAAGAAGCGGAAAACAATCTCCAATAAAAGTTTCTTTTAACAACCAAGATACTTTTGAAAAATTGGCTGGTAGAATTTCACAACAAATAGAAGCCGATTCTATTGCACTACTCAACAGTTTTAACAACATATCTTTTATTGAAGCAAATGGCTTTTCTAAAAATACAGCACTTGGAATGTACATTCCAAATACCTATGAATTTTACTGGAATACATCTGCGGAATCATTTAGAAAAAAAATGTTGAATGAATATCATAGCTTCTGGAATAATTCCCGATTAGAGAAAGCTAAAAAATTAAATTTGAGTAAGAACGAGGTTATCACATTAGCATCAATCGTACAAAAAGAAACTTCATCTGTTGATGAACGACCAATGGTAGCAGGTTTGTATTTAAACAGATTAAGAGACAAATGGCCCTTACAAGCGGATCCAACAATAATATTTGTCTTAAAAAGAAACCTAGGTGAAGGCACTATTATAAAAAGAGTTTTAAAAAAGGACTTAGAAATAGATTCTCCCTACAATACTTATAAAAATAGAGGATTACCTCCAGGGCCTATTGCAATGCCCGATATAACTTCTATAGAAGCTATATTAAATCCAACAAATCATAACTACTATTATATGTGCGCCAGTGTAACCAATATTGGAACCCATGAATTTGCGAAAACGTTATCGCAACACAACAAAAACGCATTTAAGTATCAAGTTTGGTTAAATAAGCAAGGAGTTAACAGGTAGCCAACAAGCTATATTTCTTAGCCTCATTATATTTATTTCAATAGAAACACCATATACCTTTATTAAATTTAAAAATAAGAATAATTTATTTAGATTTGTTAATTATTTATTAAAAAAAATAATTTAACACAAATTGTTTGCGTACTTCAAAATAAGCCATATCTTTGCACCCCGAAATTTAATAGGATTAATACCTTTAAATTATGAGAAAAGTAATAGTATTTTTAAGTTTACTTGTTATTATTATTGTAGCGTCAGCTTTTACAGAAGAAGACAAAAATAACATTAAAGAATCTACAGCCTTTCAAACAGAAATTAGCTCTGTACCTACCCAACAAGAAACTCTTTTATCTTTAGAAGTAAACATTCCTTTTATTGGAACATCTTTTAATGGATTTAGAGAGGCCGTTGCTTTTAAAGAATCTCAAGGAAGATATCATGTAGTTAACACCTTAGGCTATTTAGGTAAGTACCAATTTGGGAGATCAACTTTGGAAAGATTCAATATTTACAATACACACAACTTTTTAAATACTCCAGAGTTACAGGAAGATGCATTTGTTGCGCTTTGCTCCTTAAATAAGTGGATTTTGAGAAAGGATATTAAAAGAAGTGTTGGAAAAAAAATTAATGGTATTGTAATTACAGAATCTGGAATTTTAGCAGCTGCACATTTATCTGGAGCAGGAAATGTAAAAAAGTACTTAAGAAGCCACGGTCAAAACACCTTTAAAGATGCCTATGGTTCTTCTATTCAACATTATATGAAACTTTTTTCTGGTTATGACACTTCATTTATCGAAGCAAACAGAAAACCAACTGTTTAAATAAGTCTTAACGTTTAGGTTCCTTCCTCTTTTTTAACCTAAAATAAATAGTATTTATTCTGTTTCAATTAATCCTTTTATAAATCCGAAACCATATCCGGTAAATTGTATTAAAGTTGTAATAATACTTACTAATGCAACTCCAATATTTTTATTTTTCAGTAAAGAATCTAAAAATATAATTATAAAATAAACTCCATAAAAGTATGCAAATACCTTAATATTAAAAATTAAAGCCAGTATTGAAACTATAAAACCTACTACAAATAATGTAGGAAACCAATAGGTGATTTTTACAGTTTCAGGATATTTTCTATTTAAAAAAGGTCTGCCTTTTCCAAATGCGAAAGTCTGTTTAAAAAACTGTTTAAAGGTTGCCCTGCGTTTATGAAATACAAATGCGTTTTCTATAAACTGAGTTTCAAAATTATGCTCCCACAATCTAAACGTTAAATCTATATCTTCACCAATCTTTAATTTACTAAAACCTTTTGTTGTTTCAAAAGCTATTTTTGAAATTCCTAAATTAAAACTTCTTGGCTGAAATTTATCAACAGATTTTTTACTTCCTCTAATTCCTCCAGTTGTAAAAAAGGAAGTCATACTATAATTTATAGCTTTTTGAATGTTTGTAAAAGATTCGTGCGCAGCATCAGCTCCACCAAAAGCATCTGTATAATTTTTAGTTAATGCTTTTTCAACTTCAACCAAATAATTTGGTGGAATAATACAATCTGAATCAAAAATAATAAAATAATTTCCTGAAGCTTTTTGCATTCCAAAATTCCTAGAAAGTCCAGCCCCTGTGTTTTCTTTAAAAAAATACTTTAAATTTAATATCTCTGAATAGTTTTTTACAATTTCTTCAGCTTTTAATTTTGAGCCATCTTCAACCACAATAACTTCAAATTTTTTTTGATAGGTTTGTGTTGTTAAACTTTGCAACAATTCATCAATTTCTTGAGGACGGTTATAAACAGGAACGATAATTGAAAATTGTAACTCCACTAATTATTTCTTTAAGAAATCCAAAATTACAGTTTTTATAAGAACAATAATGAAAAAACCTACTTTGAATTTAAACAAAGTAGGTTTTTATTTAATTTTTAAAATATAGGATTATTGCTTTAATGCTTCTAAATCTACATTTTTGTACATTTCTAAATTTTCAACGCTAAATCCAGTCATATAATCGAATCTCTCCTTGTTTTCAGATCTCACTAAATTCACATACAACCTTGCTGTTTTTATAAATTTTTCATCTTTTTGGCTATTTAATACCAACAAGTAACCCATAATTATATTCCCTGCCATTTCTACAAGTCTGGTTGAATGGAAATCAATCAATTCACTATTTTTCAGTTCCACAACAGTTTTAGTAATTGATTGGTATTCTTCTGCCATTTTATGAAGTTTTGTTCTAATTTCACAATTTTTATCTGAAACTTCAGCATCATATGCTTTAATTTGCTCAAAGAAAACACCCGTTGTAACACCTTTTATGGCAGCAACAGCCTGCAATTGAGATGTGCCTTCATAAATTGAAGTAATTCGGGCATCTCTATATATACGTTCTATTGGAAAATCTTTCATAAACCCAGTACCACCATGAATTTGCAAAGAATCATACGCAATTCTATTACAAGCTTCACTTGCCGTTAATTTAATAAGCGGTGTAAATACATTAGAAAGTTTCCCGTAATGTTTCATTTCCATACGTTCTTCTTTTTCCAACGTTCTATCTTTCATTACTTCTTCATAAGCTTTGAAAATATCCACAAAACGAGTAGTTTCATATAATAATGAACGTAGTGCATCTATACGGACTTTCATATTCGTCAACATTTCATATACTGCAGGAAAATTCACAATTACTTTTCCAAATTGTGCTCTTTCTTCTGCATATTTCAATGCCTCTCTGTACGCAGCATCTGCAATACCAACCGATTGAGCTCCAACACCTAAACGGGCTGAATTCATTAAAGACATCACATATTTAATCAACCCAAATCGCTCTTTCCCTACCAATTCAGCAGGAGCATCTTTAAATACCAATTCACAAGTTGGAGAACCTTTTATTCCTAATTTTTTTTCTAAATGACGTACTTCAACAGCATGGTCATTTCTATCGTAAATAAACATGGATAAACCACGAGCATCATTTGTTCCATCTTCTGAACGCGCCAATACCAATGAAATATCTGCATCACCATTGGTAATAAAACGTTTAACACCGTTTAAAATCCAAGTGTTTTTTTCTACATTAAAAACAGCCTTTAATTTTACAGCTTGTAAATCTGAACCTGCATCTGGCTCTGTTAAAACCATTGCTGCAGTAGCTCCATCTCTGTTAAATCGTGGTAAAAACTTATCTTTTTGTTCGTCTGAACCAAATTCATAAATAGTTTCAGCACAATCTTGTAGTCCCCAAATATTTGCAAAACCTGCATCTGCACGAGCTACCATTTCCGCAGCCATAACATAAGGTAATAATGGGAAATTTAAACCTCCATACCTTCTAGGTAAAGACATTCCAATCAAGCCAGCTTCATACAAAGCTTTATAATCTTCTGTTGTTCCCTTAGCATAAAT
>NZ_JBFLKT010000295.1:0-2924 GCF_040883305.1 Lutibacter sp. | reverse complement strand
AAATACACATCCACTGGAGAAGGCGGAAAATTTGATATTTCTGGTTTTAAAGAAGGTACTTATATGCTTCAAATTTATTTAATGACCTATCAAGCCAATCAGCAAACTTTAAATTTTACTAAAAATGAGCGAGATTTAGGTGAAATTATATTAAAAAAGGATGTAAATCAGTTAGATGAAATTACAATAAATGCAATTGTGCCAATAAAAATTAAACAGGATACTGTTGCTTTTAATACAAAAGCATTTAAAGTAAAACAAGATGATAATGTTGGAGATTTAATTAAAAAATTGCCAGGTATTCAAATTGGAACGGATGGTAAAGTGAGTGCTCAGGGTGAAGATGTTACTAAAATTTTAGTAGATGGTAAAGAGTTTTTTAATAATGACCAAACTATTGCACTTCAAAATTTAAATGCAGATGCTATTAAAAGTGTTCAAATTATAGATGAAGAAAGTGATGATACCAGAACCACAGGTATAAAAGATGGAGAGAAAAGTAAAATTATTAACCTGGTTTTAAAAGAAGGTAAAAAGTCTGGATATTTTGGAAAAATAGGAGCAGGGATTGGAACAAATGATAGATATACTTCAGATTTTGATTTAAACAGATTTACGGCAAATACGCAATTAGCACTTTTTGGAAAACTAAATAATATTAATAATACTGGAGCTACAGTTTTTAGACGCGATGGAAGTAGAGGTGGAAATAGTGGTTTTTTAACTACTGGAACTGCTGGAGCAAATTACAATTACGAGTTTAAAAAAGATTTAAATTTTAATTTAGATTACCACTTTGGGTATTCAGACAGAGAAGAAGAAGAAGAGTCAGAGAGAACGCAATTTACACAGGATAAGTCATTTACTACTGAGAGAAATAATGACAGTCAAAATATTTCGAACAACCATAATGTTAATTTTAGTTTAAGAGATAGATCTGTAGAAGGTAAGTATTTAGAATTTAGAGGAAGTTTTAAAAACGATAATCGCGAATCTGATAGTAACAGTACAACAGCTTTTTTTGATGAAAATAATAATTTAGACGCAAATAGCGAAAGAACTACAAGAAGTGAAGATGAAAGAAATAATGGAAACTTAAGATTTTCTTATCGAAAAAAGTTAAATGAAAAAGGTAGAAATCTAAGAGTTAGAAGTGGTATTTCTTTTTCAGATAATAAAGATATGAATTTTCAAAATTCAACAAATGTATCTGATGTAACAAGTTCTTTTGAGTCAAATGAAATTACAACTAAAGATGAAAAAAATAAATCGTTGAATTACAATGTTTCATTTAGATATATGGAACCAATTGTAGCGCATCATTTAATTAGTTTTTCATCAAGTATAAACAATAATAATAACGATGAAAGTGTTGATCAAAGAAAAACAATTAATGAAATTTCTCAAAATCCATTTATCTATCAGTTAGACTATAACAAACAAGTGTATAACAATCAATTAGGTTATGTATTTAGTCAAGACAAAATACAAGTTTATTTATCGGGTTCTTTAGAAACAATGAACCAAAAATTAGATGTGGATAATGCTGCTTTTATAGATAATAATTATACTAATTTTTTACCAAGAGCAACGGTAAGTTACGAGTATAAAAAAGGGAAAAGACTGCGATTAAGGTATAATAAAGAAACAGAATTGCCTAGTTCTAATCAAGTTACACCAATTACAAACGATTTTAACCCACTATATATTTCTGTGGGAAATAGTAATCTAACTCCCGAAAAAAATGATAATTTCAATATCATGTTTTATTCTCATGAATTTAAAAAAGCTACAAGCTTCTTTTCGTTTTTAGGATATACAAAAACTACAAATACCATTATATCTAGCAGAAGTATAGATGAAAATTACGTTACAAAAACTACTTTTGAAAATTATGGATCAAAAGAAAGTTTTAGAGGACATTTAAACTTAAGTAAAAAAATTAGTGCCATTGGTTTAAGATATAATTTAAGGCTTGGAGGAAATATTAATGACTATACAACAATTATAGATAATGGTTATAACGAAACAAACAGTAAAAGTTGGAATTTTGGGTTGAGTTTAAGCAATGAAAATAAAAACAAAGTAGATTTAACTATTGGTGCAAATTACGATTTTAATAAAACCACTTATTCGTTGCAAGACAAAGACAGGGATTATTTAAAACAAAACTATTACACTAAATTCGATTGGGATTTAACAAATAGCTTAACCTTTAATACACAATTTGATTTCTCTTTATATACAGATAATAATTTTGATTCTCAAAGTGTTCCAATTTGGAATTTAGGCTTTGATTACGCTTTCTTAAAAGGAAAACGAGGTAATTTAAAATTACAAGTTTTTGATATTTTAGACAAAGATTTAGGGATTGTTAGAAACAGTTCTGATAGTTATTTTGAAGAAACTATTCAGAAAAACTTAGGAACCTACGCAATGTTAAGTTTTACATATAGTTTAAAACCACCAACTGGAAAAGGCAGTAAAAGAGGTGGTGGAGAAAGAAGAGGCAGAAGAATGCATCATTAATTATTGTTGAATTTTTTATATTTATTTGATTGTTTAAAAAAGGAAGTTATTCTTTTTTATCATATTTTTCAACAAACCTTTTTGCATTTCTATTTCCAGAATCTATAGCTAAAGATTTTTTATAGTATGAAATAGCTTCTAAGGTATCTCCACTTACTTTTAATGCATCCGCATAGCTATCATATACATTAGAACTATTTGGATATAATTCCATATTAATTTTAAAAATATGAAGTGCTTGTTTGTAATTTTTATCACGTAATTCTTTATATCCTAAACTATTAAAGTTATTTTCATTTAAGCTGGAATCTAAAGAATCTATTTTTTTAATTTTTAAATAGCCTTCCATGGCCTTTTCAAAATTATTATTTTTTAAATATTCACTTGGAATTTTT
>NZ_JBFLKT010000294.1:0-3181 GCF_040883305.1 Lutibacter sp. | reverse complement strand
GCTGCAATCTTTAATTTTAGTTTACTGTTAATAGTAGGTGCTTTTTTAAATTTTATTTTTGTTGCACTTTCATACAACATTGCACTTTCTACAGAAAATAAAATAAAAGGTTTTGGCTATGCAATTTTAATGTGGCTGTTTTTAGCTGTAATTTATGACGGTATTTTTCTAATTTCATTAGTAATATTTAACGATTATCCTTTGGATAAATTTTCTTTAATTGCTACAATGCTAAACCCAATTGATTTGTCTAGAATTTTAATTTTATTGAAATTAGATATTTCAGCATTATTGGGATATACAGGTGCAGTTTTTAGAAAGTTTTTTGGAACAGGTTTTGGTATGCTTGTCTCAATGTCTATATTAATTTTTTGGGTAATAATTCCTGTTTTTAGAATCAATCAGAAATTAAAGAAAAAGGATTTTTAGTTTTTTCTGTAAATGCCAAAAGCTATTTTTTGTAAAAAATTAGACCTTCTTACCGAACAATTTTAGTAATATGTGTATCTTTGTTAGTATAATTAGCAGCATGTTTTGTTGTTATATTTAATAACAGATGGAAGGTTTTTTTAGAATTAAAAAAACTCCATCTTTTTATTTATTGATAAGTGATGAAAAATTACAAGCCAAAAAACAGGTTAGCGGCTCAAACATATATTCAAGGAATTTTAAAAGGAGATAGAGTTTTACTTTCTAGAGCCATAACTATTATTGAAAGTAATTTAGAAAGCGATAAAACACTTGCTAAAGAGATAATACAAGCTATTTTACCATATTCTGGAAACTCAATTCGTATTGGTATTACAGGAGTTCCTGGTGTTGGTAAAAGCACATTTATCGAAGTTTTTGGAAAGCATTTAGTTAAACAAGGTCATAGAGTTGCTATTTTATCAATCGATCCAAGTAGCCAACGATCGAGAGGAAGTATTTTAGGAGATAAAACCAGAATGGAAGAATTAGCAAATATAGATGAAGCTTATATTCGTCCGTCTGCTTCCGGAGACACTTTGGGAGGTGTTGCCAATAAAACTGGTGAAACCATGTTGCTTTGTGAAGCTGCTGGATACGATGTTGTTTTAATTGAAACTGTTGGAGTAGGGCAGTCGGAAACTGCTGTTCACGGAATGACAGATTTCTTTTTATTATTAATGTTAGCAGGAGCGGGAGATGAGCTGCAAGGTATTAAAAAAGGCATTATGGAAATGGCCGATATGGTGGTGATAAATAAAGCTGATGGTGATAATATTACTATGAGTAAAATTGCAAAGCGTCAATACCAAAATGCATTACATATTTTTCCTCAATCGGAATCTGGTTGGAGTCCTGTGGTAAGTACAGCTTCAGCAATAAAAAATATTGGAATTTCTAATGTTTGGGATGAAATTGAGAAGTTTAAAAAGTTAGTTGATGAAAATGGGTATTTTATAAAGAACAGGAATCATCAGCAAATACAATGGATGTATAATAATATTAATGAAGAATTGAAGCATCTTTTTTACGGTTCAAAAAATATTAAAGAACATCTTTCCGTTATGGAAAAAGATATTGTTTCAGCTAAAATTTCACCTGTAAAAGCAGCTGAGATAATGATTCAGGAATTTAAAGATTCATTTTAATACAAACACACAGATTGCAAATCTGCTCTAACATGTATCTTCCCGCTGTTGTTGGAATTCCAATTGGTTTGGTTTTTTTATTGAAAACTTGTTATGGATTCCTGTCTTCACAGGTATAACAAATAATACTTATATGCCTGTTACAATAAATATCCATACTATTTTATTTTCTCGAATTTATTAATTGTTCAAGAATAAACTCAACTCCTTTTTCATCATTACTTTTTGTTAGAAATTTTGCTGCTTTTTTAACATTTGGATGTGCATTTTCCATTGCGTAGCTAAAATCTGCAAGTTCAATCATTTTTAGGTCATTGTTATAATCTCCAAAAACCATGGTTTCTTCTTTTGAAATATTTAAATCCTTTTGAAGTATATTTAGGGCATAACCTTTATTTGCATTAGAATGAGAAATATCTAACCAATGTTCACCAGATACAATTACTTGCAATTCATTTTCTAAGTGTTTTACAGCTGGGTAAATATGTGTTTCTGAACAATCAAAATGATAAGCTGCGATCTTAAAAAAAGTATCGTTTGTAATTTCTGTTAAATCATCAACAAGTCTATATTCAGAGTAGTAGTTTTTAAACATATTGATGAATTTTTCATCTTTTGTTTCAATATAAGCTGCATTTTTTCCACATAAAACAATGTATACGCTATCTAATTCACGCAATGTGTTAATGCATTTTTTAATGTATCCAAAAGGAAGTTTTGAGGTAAATAACTCATCATTTCCACGCATTGCAAAAGCGCCATTTTCAGCAATAATAGTTATTTCATTCTGTATACTTTTATTAAATCTATCTACTATACTAAAATACTGTCTGCCACTTGCAGCAATAAATTTTATATTATGTTTTTTTAATTGATTGTAAATTTTAGGAAACTGAGAACTAACTTTACTTTTAGAGTTCAGCAAAGTTCCGTCCATATCTGTTACAACTAATTTTACTTTTGAAAAATCCATAGTTTATTTTGAAGCAGCAAAAATAGTGTTATTGTATTGATTTTTGTGTTTAATTAAATGATAATAAAATAAAAAGCTGTTAAAAAAGTATTTGAAATTCCTTCTTCTGAATTTATTCGAGAATCTTAACGAATATGCTACATTTCGTTTCACTTGTCTTTTGTCATACCTGTAAAAGCAGGTATCCATTTTTACAATAAATTCTAGATTCCTGCCTTCGCAGGAATGATAGGTTTATACTGTAAACAAGCAATAGAATTAAATAATAAGAAAAATAAAAAGCCCAAACCTAACAGGTTTCAAAAACCTGTTAGGTTTATTATATTATAGACTCCTGTGTTTATTTGAATGACAAAAAAAGCCCAAACAATTTAATGTTTGGGCCTTAAATATTAATGATTTAGAACTTATTCTTGCTCTAAATATTTTTCCATAATAGTAATCGCTGATTCTGAAATAACAGTTCCAGGACCAAAAATGGCTGCTACCTTTCTTTCTAATAAGTAATCATAATCTTGCGCTGGAATCACTCCACCTGCAAAAACCATAATATCTGGTCGTCCTAATTTTTCTAATTCACCAATTAATTGAG
>NZ_JBFLKT010000293.1:0-11943 GCF_040883305.1 Lutibacter sp. | reverse complement strand
AGGTATCTTTAATTTTATTTACAATTTCTAAAACTTTAGGATATGCGATATGGTGTCTGTCTAAAATTTCACTAAAATTTTCTCCAGATTTAATGGTGTCGTTTATTACTTTGTAGTTGTTTAATTTAAAACCAAATTCCTCTAAAATTGCTGGTTTTGTAGTTTCAGGAACTAAATTAGCTTGTGGTTTATCTTTTTTACAAGAAAATAAAAAAGCCAATATTAAAAGTGTAATTATATTTTTCAATATTTATGTGTTTGTGTATTTATTCAGTTAAAAAAATAAAACGCAAAAGTACAATTTAATTGTCAAAAATAATGTTAAAAGGATGCGCTAATCCTTTAAAAGCATCTAAATCTGCTCTAAGGGATCCAACTGCAAGTGAGGCTTTAATTCTTAATGGAATTTTATTATCATCGTTACTTATCCAAACGGTAACACTTTCTTGTTCTTTAAACACTCTCCCAGCTTGAACCATTGGTCTAAAAGCTAAGGAACTAACTTTTCCGAATTTAGTTTTTATAACTTCTTCACCTAAAAAAAGTAATTTAAAGTTGTGAATTTCTTGATCGAAGAACATAGGCAATTCAATTTCGTCTCCCACTTTTAATGTATTTAGCTTTTGGCTTCTTAAAAAGTAAAGAGATGAAAGTATATCCTGAATTTCGTCATTAATTGGGTGCTTTGTTTCTGTATTAGATTTATTGTTTTTTACAGTAGCCTGTTTAGTATCGTAATCAAAAGTAATTTCTTTGTCTTTTGTATAACCACCTTCGTCAATTTTTCTAATAAATCTATATGGTTTTAAATTATCCTTATATATAAAAGTCTGATAATCATCTTTTACTTTAAAAAACAAACTTACAATACCTGTTGATTTACCTGTTCCAATAATATGAAATGCATCTTTGTTTAAGTTTTTGGTTTCTTTAACTTCCATAGTAGAAAAACCAGCATTAAAAAAGTTACTATAACTCATTCTAAACTTTAGCCATTCTCCTCCTTTAAAAGCTAATTTTTTTTGCGGATTTATGGTTTCAAGTTTTACAGATTGACCAAATGTAAATGCAGATATAAAAAGGAATAGAATAAAAAATTGTTTTTTCATTGATAAGTTGCTAATTATTTGCTTATTAAGAAGCAATTTCTGTTCCAAAAATAATAAAAGCCAAACGTTTTATAGTTAAGCTTTTATTAAAATTGTTAGTTCTGGAAGTTTATTAATTAAAAATAAGTGTATTTACTTATTTATGTTAAAATTTAATTCCGTTAATTTCTATCACTCTTTTTATTTGAGGAGCGTGTTTTATTATGGTAGCTTCAACACCATTTTTCAGAGTCATTTGATTTACAGAACAACCTAAACAAGCACCTTCTAATTGCACGCTTACAGTATCTTCGGTAATCTCTACTAAAGAAATATTTCCACCATCAGCTTCTAAATAAGGTCTTATTTCTTGCAACGCACTTTCTACGTTTGCTTTTAGTTCTTCTAAATCCATCTTCATAATTATTTTGTACTACAACCGCTCATAGTTGTAATTCTTACAATATCTGTAGGAGGTAAATCTTTATTTCTTTTTACCAGTTGAGATAAAGTGTTTTTAGTTATTGTGCTAAATGCATTTTCCAAAGGTGTATTGTCTTGTAAGGCAACTGGATGACCAACATCACCTGCTTCTCTAATACTTTGCACTAACGGTACTTCACCTAAAAATGCAGTTTCAATATCTTCCGCTAGGTTTTTTGCTCCATCTTTTCCAAAAATATAGTATTTATTATCTGGCAATTCTGCTGGTGTAAAGTAACTCATGTTCTCAACAATTCCTAAAACAGGAACGTTAATAGTTTCTTGCTTAAACATTGCAACTCCTTTTTTAGCATCGGCTAAAGCAATATTTTGAGGTGTACTTACAATAACTGCACCCGTTACTGGAATAGCTTGTACTATTGACAAGTGAATATCTCCAGTTCCAGGAGGTAAATCGATTAAAAGAAAATCTAATTCGCCCCAATGTGCATCAAAAATCATTTGATTTAATGCTTTTGAAGCCATTGCTCCACGCCAAATTACAGCTTGATTTGCATCTGTAAAAAACCCTAATGAAAGTATTTTTACACCATAGCTTTCAACTGGCTGCATTTTTGAGCGACCGTCAATTTCAACAGATAAAGGTCTTGCATTTGCAACATCAAACATTAAATGTATTGAAGGTCCGTAAACATCAGCATCTAAAATACCAACTTTAAAGCCCATTTTTTGTAGTGAAATCGCCATATTTGAAGTAATAGTAGATTTTCCTACACCACCTTTTCCAGATGCAATTGCAATAATATTTTGAATTCCAGGAACTTTTGGTTTTTCTGGCTTAAGAGGTGCTACTGTAGGAGCAACTGCTGTAACATTTACTTTTACATCGGCTTTTTGATCCACGCTTTCGTGAATAGCTTTCATTATTTCAACTTCAACTTTCTTTTTTGCTTGTAAAGTAGGGTTACTAATAGTTACATCTACTATAATTTCTTTCTCAAAAGTAACAATATTTTTTACTGCTCCGCTTTCTACTAAACTTTTGCCTTCACCAGGAGCGGTAATGGTTTCAAGTGCTTTTGTTATATCTTTTTTGCTATATGTCATATTCTTTATGTAAAATGATTCTAAACAACAAATATACAGAGTTCAAACGAATATAAAAAGCTAAGATTTAAAAAGTACTGCAGCGCTTGTTACAAAAAAAAATAGGTTATAAATTATTTGGTAATTCTATAAATGGATCCCAAAAAATGCCATCAAAATTTTGAATTTGATTTTCAACAACTTGGATTCCTTCACTTTCTAATAATTGTTGCATTAGGTTGGTGCCATCAAAATGATGTTTTCCTGTTAATAATCCTTTTCTATTTACAACTCTGTGTGCAGGAATTTCTTGATTATTGTGTGATGCATTCATTGCCCAACCAACCATTCTGGCAGAGCGTGCTGCCCCTAAATATTTGGCAATTGCACCGTAACTGGTAACTCTTCCAAAAGGAATTTTTTTTGCAACCCCATAGACTTTTTCGAAAAAATTTTCTGAATTTTTCAATTTAGTAGTTTAATAATTGTTACAAGCGCAATTATTCCAGTAATACCACCTAAAATAAAATTAATATTTCTGGATAGTAATCCCATTTCCTTTTGAATTAAACTAGCTAAATTGTTGTAAATACTTAATAAAGCAAAAGTTCCAATTCCCGAACCTAACACAAAAATTAAAATATTTGTTTGGGTAAAATCCATCCATCCATTAGTTTTTAAAGTACTTCCAACACTGCAATAATAAGGAATTGCCAAAAGGTTTAAAGTTGATAATAACAAGCCCAGTGTAAAGCTGTTTTTTATTTTCGCTTTTTTTATTTTTTGTGTTTTCTTCTCTTTAATTCCTTTGTAAAAAAAGTACACAGAGAGTAAAGAAAATAATATGACAGCTATTACCTGAAAAGATGTTCCAATGAATGATTTATTATGAATATAGTTTGTGAAAATTAATGAAATATACGTTTGGATAAAGATGATGATTGTTACACCAAAGGCAAAATGATAACTTTTTCGTTTCCCCTTTTCTAAACTAATTTTTAAGGATGTTAAATTTAACAAACCAGGTGGAGTAGCCGCTACAAAAGAGGTTAAAAAACCTAAAATAAATTGTAGCGCCATAATACTAATAGTTTAGTCTAAATTTAATATAAGTTATTGGTTTTCCTTTCTCTAAATACTGACTTTCGTAAAAAGTTTGTGTTGTGGTAACTTCTTTTGGTGAATGAGCGTTTTTATAAATATCGTGATGTGCATATAAAACTTCGTGACCAGCACCATGTAATAATCCTAACGTATAACCATGCATAAATTCACTATCTGTTTTTAAATTTACAATACCTTCAGGTATTAAAACTTGATGGTATTTTTTTAAAAATTCAGCATTTGTTAATCTATGTTTTGTGCGTGTGTATTTTATTTGAGGATCTGGGAAGGTGATCCAGATTTCGGTTACTTCATTTTCAGCAAATAACAAATCAATTAATTCAATTTGTGTTCTAATAAAAGCAACATTGGTTAAATTTTCTTCTAAAGCCGTTTTAGCACCGCGCCAAAAACGCGCACCTTTTAAATCTATTCCAATATAATTTATCTTGGGATTTTTACGTGCCAAAGCAATTGTATATTCACCTTTTCCACAGCCTAGTTCTAATACAATTGGATTATTGTTGTTAAAAAAAGCTTGCCATTTTCCTTTTTTAGAAAAGCCTTCGAGTACTTCTTCTCGTGTTGGTTGAATTACATTAGAAAATGAATCGTTTTCACGAAATCTTTTTAGTTTGTTTTTACTTCCCACAGTTAGTAGCGCGTTTTAAAAGGAAAATTTAAATAAAATAGGAGTCGAAACTATTCGTTTCCAGCTTTTTTGTATTTTCTTATTTCACCTATCCAATAAAAGAATGCAATAAAAGTAATAATAATAAAAATCCAACTTACAGTGTTTTGCAACCACCAATTATCCATGGCTCTAATCTCATGGTAAGGTGCAAATAAAACATTTGTAAAAAAATCACCTATCGCTTTAAAAATATTGTTTGCAATCATTTCTTAATTATATTTACAGGCAAAAGTATGAAATATAGTAATGATAGCAAATTTTTTTAATAAAACTAAACCTGTAATAATTGTTAACTTATTATTACTATTTACAATTTTTTATGTAGCAGCTACATTTTTATTTAAAACAATTGATTTTTCTATAGCTTCTTTAGGTTTGAATTTAGCTGTTTTTGTTGGCTTTTTTTTTATGTTATTGCTTATTAATTTTATTTTAAGAAAGAATAATTTAACAGAGGATAATTCATATGCTTTGTATATAATTATTGTTTTATTAGGTAGTTTTTATGAAACAATATTTACAATAAACTTGTTTATTTCTAATCTGCTTTTACTTTTTGCTTTTAGAAAAATATATAGTTTAAAATCTGGAATTAACACAGAAAGCAAACTATTTGATGCAGGTTTCTGGATAGGGATTTCTACCATTTTATATACTTGGAGTATCTTATTTTTAGTGCTGGTATATATTGGCTTATTTATTTACAACAAAATAACTTTGAGAAATTTGGCAATTCCTGTAGTTGGTATTTTATTTCCGTTAATTGGGTTTTTTACATATCATTTTTACTTTGATAGCACCGAACTACTTTACAACAGACTAATTTTTAATTATAATGTTGATTTTTCTAATTACAATCAATTAAAATATTTATTACCGCTATCTTTATTAATAACAATTTTATTATGGAGTATTGTTTTTTTGATACCAAAAATAGTACAGGTAAGTACTACTTTTAAATCTACTTTACAACTAATTATAGGTCACTTTATAATTGCAGTAATTATTGTAGTATTATCACCACAAAAAAATGGTTCGGAACTATTTTTTTTGGTGCTTCCGTCTGGTATAATAATAGCTAATTTTTTACAAAAAACTTCGTCCAACACTTTTAAAAATCTAGTTTTATACCTATTTTTTATAGTTGCTGTAGTTGTGTATTTTTTATAATTTTACTCCATAAGCTAAATCGCCCGCATCTCCCAAGCCAGGAACAATATAACCGTGGTCATTTAATTTTTCATCAACAGTTCCAATCCATAATTTAGTGTTTTCTGGAAAGTAATCTTTAATGTACTCAATACCTTCAGTTGAACCTATAACACAAGCTAAATGGATTTCTTTTGGTATTCCATGTTTTTTTAAACCTTCATAAACAGCAGTAATGGATCGTCCTGTAGCTAACATAGGATCAGCTAAAATTAATGTTTTATTGTCTAAATTGGGTGAAGCAAAATATTCTACTTTAATTTCAAATTCAGTTTCGCTAATATGTTTTCGATATGCTGAAATAAATCCATTTTCGGCATCATCAAAATAATTTAGAAGACCTTCATGTAATGGTAAACCAGCTCTTAAAATGGAGCATAAAACAATATCATTTTTAGGAGTTGCAACAATTTTTGTTCCTAATGGCGTGGTTACTGCATTGTTTTCAAAAACCAATGATTTACTAAGTTCATAACTAATAATTTCACCAATTCTGCCAATATTTCGTCTAAAACGCATTGAATCTTTTTGAACTGTGACATCTCTTATTTCAGAAATAAACTTATTTAATATTGATTTCTTAGCATCTAAAATATTGACAATCATATATGAAGTATTTATTGCAAAAATAAAACTTTAAAACGAGATTTTAAACTAAAGATTTGGTTTAATTTTTGTATATTACATATTGAATTTTTAAAAACTAATTATTAATTAAAAAAAGAAAAAGACATGGGATTATTTTCATTTATTAAAAATGCCGGAGCCAAAGTTTTTGGGATTGGAAAAACTACTACTGAGGAAGCGGCAGATGTAGCAGCATTAGCTAAGCAAAAAGCAGCTAAACTTTCAAATGCAGTTGAAACTTTAGGGTTTAAAGTACAAGACTTAAATGTTGAAGTTAATGGCGATAACGCTACCGTTTGGGGACAAGCAGATTCTCAAGCAACACGTGAAAAAGTAATATTGGTATTGGGTAATACTGAAGGTATTGCAACAGTTGATGATAGAATGACTGTAGAAATTCCTGAACCAGAAGCGCAATTTCATACAGTTGTTAAAGGAGATTATTTAAGTAAAATTGCTAAAAAATATTATGGAGATGCAATGAAATATCCTATTATTTTTGAAGCAAATAAACCAATGCTTACAGATCCAGATAAAATTTATCCAGGTCAAGTTTTAAGAATACCAGCTTTAGACTAAGATTTAAAGAGTAATTTTTAAAGAGGCTGTTTAGGTAGTAAAAAAACCATCATTCTGTGCTTCGACTCCGCTCAGCAACCGGTCATTGTGCCAAGTCGAAATGCAAAATCTCATCGTACTGATAACCAATCATTATGAGAACCTGAAATCGAAGATGCACGTATTCCATATTATAAAATAAAAAATGGATGAGTAATCAAGTTCAGGATGATGTTAAATTTTACTTTTTAAACAGTCTTTTTTATGTAATAGATTTCAATATTTTATCAACTACACTTTCTGGAGAAATCGTTCTCATAACATCTTCATAACCTTCGCACACTTTGTTACCATAAATTGAACAAGGAATGTTTGGATATTTATTTAAATCTGGTAAAATAGCATTTTCAAAAGGTTGATTAAAAGGGGCAAAGCCTGTAAACGGATGTGTAATTCCCCAGATAGTTAACGTATTTACACCTAACATTGCTGCAAAATGTGCATTTCCAGAATCCATACTTAGCATACAATCTAAATTTGAAATTAAATTTAATTCTTGAGCTAATTTTATTTTTCCTGCCATATTAATTGTGGTTGCATATTTATTCGCAATTGCATCTAAAATTTCAACTTCTTTTTTTCCACCACCAAACAAAAATATTTTTATAGCTTTATTTTCAGACAATTCAGCAATTACTTTTTCCATTAAATCTATTGGATACATTTTAGAATTGTACTGAGCAAAAGGTGCAATTCCTACCCATTTTTTAGATTTAACACCCGTAATTTTTAATAATTCTTCTGGCAATTCACTTCTTTCAGGAAATGTTGGATTCGCAATATCTAAACTAAAACCTAATTTTCTAAAAACATCGACATAACGTTCGTGTGTAGTTTTCAATTGTTTAAAAACTTTATTTTTGGTTTGTGTTAATGCACGTTTTTCACTTCTTCCTTTATTTATAAAAGCTACATTTTTATAGGATATTTTAAAAAAAGTTCTTAATATTTTAGACCTTAAAACATTGTGTAAATCTGCAACAGCATCAACTTTTAACAATTCTAATTCTTTATACAATTTATAAATTCCAAAAAAACCTTTGTGTTTATTGGTGACATCAGCCGCAAAAAATGCTACATTTTTAATATCAGCAAACAATGGTTTTAAAAATGGTTTTGAAAGTACTGTTATTTTAACATTGGGATGTTGTTCAACAAAGGCTCTTATTACTGGAACTGTCATTGCAACATCTCCCATTGCAGAAAGTCTGATAACTAATAAATGTTTGTGTTTGCTCAAAATAAAACTGATAATATTAATAAATTCATCAAAAGTACATAATAGTTTTAGTACAAAAAACTCGCTTCAATAGTATAATTAATTAGTACATAGTTTAAATTGTTTAAATTTGCCAAAATATCTGAAAATAGATGATACAATCAATGACTGGTTACGGCAAGACCGTATTACAACTTCCAACCAAAAAAATTACGATTGAATTAAAATCGTTAAACAGTAAAAATATAGATTTAAACGTTCGTATTCCTGCTTATTATAGAGAGAAAGAACTATATATTCGTAAAAAATTAGCCTCAGCATTGGTTAGAGGGAAAGTTGATTTTTCTGTTTTTATTGAAAATAATGGCGTAGAACTTTCATCAAAAATAAATGAAAATGTAGTGAAAGAATACATGAATCAATTAAGAACAATTGTTGATTCTAACGAAGTTGAATTGCTTAAAATGGCGGTAAAATTACCAGATTCTTTAAAAACCGAACGCGAAGAACTAGATGAAAAAGAATGGGCTCAAATAAATGCAGCGCTAGAAAATACAATTGATGAAATAACTACCTATAGAATTGATGAAGGAAAAGTATTATTGGAGGATTTTGTATTAAGAATTTCTATTATTGAAGACCTCTTAGAAAAAGTAATTGAAGTAGATCCACAACGCATTGAGCAAGTTAAAGAAAAACTAAGAAAAGCCATTGCAGAACTAGAAACCAACATAGATCAAAATAGGTTTGAACAAGAACTTATCTATTATATCGAAAAATTAGATATTACCGAAGAAAAAGTACGCTTAAAAAACCATTTAGATTATTTTAAGAAAGCATTAAAATCTGACGATTCTAATGGTAAAAAACTAGGCTTTATAACGCAAGAGATTGGTAGAGAGATAAATACAATTGGCTCTAAATCTAACTTTGCACCTATGCAAAAATTAGTTGTTCAAATGAAAGATGAACTTGAAAAAATTAAAGAACAAAATTTAAACGTATTATAAAACCATGCAAAAAGAAGGGAAACTTATTGTTTTTTCGGCACCTTCAGGCTCTGGTAAAACAACAATTGTACATCATTTATTAAAGCAACCTGAGTTAAATTTAGATTTTTCAATTTCTGCAACTTCTCGCGCACCTAGAGGAACAGAAATAGACGGAAAAGATTACTATTTTATTTCTGCTGAAAAATTTAAAAAACATATAAAGAAAGACCATTTTATTGAATGGGAAGAAGTGTACACCGATAATTATTATGGAACTTTAAAAAAAGAAATACAACGCATTTGGAAATTAGGCAAACACGTAATTTTTGATATTGATGTAGTTGGAGGTTTAAATATAAAAAAACAATTTCCAACACAAACATTGGCTGTTTTTGTACAACCACCTTCAATTAAAGAAATGGAACGCAGGTTAAGAAATAGAAAAACCGATTCTGAAGAAAAAATTAAAGAACGCGTAGCAAAAGCAGAAAAAGAACTCAACTATGCTAAAGAATTTGATGTAATTTTAGTAAATGATAATTTAGAAGAAGCCAAAAAGGAAGCTTATAAATTAATTGAAAAATTTATAAAATAAATACATGAAAATAGGACTGTTTTTTGGTACATTTAATCCAATTCATATTGGGCATTTAATACTTGCAAATTATATGGCGGAGTTTTCGGATTTAGGTGAAGTTTGGTTTGTAATTACGCCAATGAGTCCGTTTAAGCAAAAAAGCTCTTTATTAGATAATATTCATAGACTGGCCATTGCAAATGTAGCTGTTGAAGACTATCCAAAATTAAAAACTTCAGATATTGAGTTTAAACTTCCACAACCAAATTATACTGTAAATACATTAATTCACATTGAAGAAAAATATCCAGAACATCAATTTTGTTTAATTATGGGAGAGGATAATTTAAAGGGGTTTCATAAGTGGAAAAATTATGAAACAATTCTTAAAAATTACCAGTTGTATGTATATCCGAGAATTTCGGATGGAACAGTAGAGAGTGAACTCTTAAAACATCCAAATGTACACAGCGTAAAAGCTCCAATTGTTCAAATTTCTTCAACATTTATTAGAAAAAGCATTAAAGATAAAAAAGATATTAGACCCATGTTACCTGCAAATGTTTGGAATTATATTGATGAAATGAACTTCTATAAAAATTAATTTTGGCTTAGATTTAACACTCAAATCTGCACACACTAAAATTAATTAAACAAATTTTCGTTGTATATTTGCTTCAATTCAAACTATGACAAAAAAACCTAAAAATAAAGGGAAATTTAGACAGAAATTAATAAACAAATACCGTTTGGTTGTTTTAAATGAAGAAACTTTTGAAGAAAAGTTGTCCTTTAAACTAACCCGGTTAAATGTATTTATTTTTGGAGGGCTATTCTCAATTTTACTTATTGTTGGAACTATATTTTTAATTGCTTTTACCCAATTAAGAGAATACATTCCGGGCTATTCTTCAACTGAATTAAAAAGAAATGCAACCGAATTAATTTATAAAGCAGATTCTTTACAACAAGTACTCGAAGTTAATAATTTATACATTCAAAGAGTTAGAGATTTACTAACTGGAGAAATATCCGAAGTTCAATTCGATAAAGATTCTGTACTGCAAACAATACAATTTGATAAGGATTCTATAAGTTTAGGACCTTCAGAAGCAGATTTAGAATTTAGATTAGATGTCGAAAGAGCGGATAGATATAGTATTTTTAATGAAGCAACAAAAAGTGCAGATATTGTGTTTTTCGCACCAGTTGTAGGTACCTTAACCGATGGTTACAATCCAAAAACCAAACATTTTGCAGTTGATATTGCTGTTGAAATGGGAACTCCTGTTAAATCTGTTGCCGATGGAACTGTAATTTTTGCTGCTTGGACTTCAGAAACCGGGCATGTTGTTATTGTGAAACATTCTGGAGGTTTTATTTCAGTTTATAAACATAATACAGCAATACATAAAGAACAAGGAGATTTAGTAAAGTCTGGTGAAGTAATTGCGTCTGCTGGAAATACTGGGGAATTTAGTACTGGTCCACATTTACATTTCGAACTTTGGAATGAAGGATATCCAGTAAATCCTGTTAATTATATTGATTTTGAATAACTATGAGTATTAAATCCATTTTAGCAAAACCATTAGCAAAACGTATTGCATCCAAATTTTATAAAGAAAGTAATAACGCAGTAAAAGTTCAGCAAAAAGTTTTTCATAAATTAATTACGCAAGCAAAACATACTGCTTTTGGAAAAGACCATAATTTTGAAAATATTAAAACCTATCAAAATTTTAAAGAGGAAGTTCCAATTAGAGATTACGAAGATTTAAAGCCGTATATAGAAAGAGTTGTAGCTGGAGAACCAGACGTTTTATGGAAAGGCAAACCCTTGTATTTTGCCAAAACTTCTGGCACAACATCTGGCACAAAATACATTCCTTTAACAAAAGAATCTATGCCAATGCATATAAATGCGGCTAAAAATTCGCTTTTATTGTACATAAACGAAACTAAAAAAACCGATTTCTTAAATGGTAAAATGATCTTTATACAAGGAAGTCCAGAGTTAAAAGAGCAAAATGGAATTAATATTGGAAGATTGTCTGGTATAACAGCGCATTACATCCCTTCTTATTTAACAAAAAACAGGTTGCCAAGCTGGAAAACCAATTGTATTGAAGATTGGGAAAAAAAGATAGAAGCTATTATTGATGAAACCATAAATGAGGATATGACACTTATTGGAGGAATTCCGCCGTGGGTGCAAATGTATTTTGAAAGAATTGTAGCACGTACAGGTAAAAAAGTAGGCGAAGTTTTTCCAAACTTTAATT
>NZ_JBFLKT010000292.1:0-6470 GCF_040883305.1 Lutibacter sp. | reverse complement strand
TTTTCAAAAAGAGATTATGTGCTCATAATTTCATCAATAGTTATTGGTATTGTGCTACCAATTTTAAAAGCATCTATATTTTGGTAAAATTTTAACTTGAAGTTAGTATTAATCTTTTTACTTTCGTAATTATTGCAAAATATGAATAAAAAACAACTAAAATATGATACAGCCTACATGAGAATGGCGTTAGAGTGGGCAAAACTATCATATTGTGAAAGAAAACAAGTAGGAGCATTAATTGTAAAAGATAGAATGATTATTTCTGATGGTTTTAATGGAACACCTACAGGCTTTGAAAACTGCTGTGAAGAGCAAGGAAATACAAAATGGTATGTGCTACATGCAGAAGCAAATGCTATTTTAAAAGTTGCGGGTTCTACACAATCTTGTAAAAATGCTACGTTATATATTACACTGTCGCCATGTAAAGAATGTAGTAAACTAATACATCAATCCGGGATTAAACGAGTGGTGTATGCAAACGAATATAAAGATACTTCTGGCGTGCAATTTTTAGAAAAAGCAGGAGTTGAAATAACGTATCTTAAAGATTTATAATGATAAATAAAAAAGCAAGTTTGCCAATATTTTTAGGGTTGGCAGTAGCTATTGGGATCTTAATAGGAAGCTCAATTAACTTTAAAAACAAAGCTGTTATTTTTAGCTCAAATACAACCGAGGCAAAAATAAAACGCTTAATTAATTATATCCAATATGATTATGTAGATAAAGTTGATACAGATAGCCTTTTAGATGATGCCATTACTAATATGCTTGTTAAATTAGATCCACATTCTGTTTATATTCCAAAGGAAGAATTAAAACAAGTAACTGAAAACTTACAAGGAAAATTTGTGGGTATTGGAGTTTCATTTTTAGTACATCAAGATACAGTTACTGTAACAGGTGTTATTGAAGGCGGTCCAAGTTTTAAAGGCGGAATTAAAGCAGGCGATAGAATAATTATAGCAGATAACGATACGCTTTTTGGAGAACAATTAGTTAAAAAAGCAGGTGTTACCGAAAAAGAAAAAGGAACCCTGTTAGCGAGTAGAAAAATTTCTGAAGCTGTAATGAAATCACTTAAAGGAGAAGCAGCAACCAATGTTTTACTTACAGTTTACAGACGCTCAACAGATGAAGTTCTTGACATACAAATTGCGAGAGACGAGGTTCCAATTAAAAGTGTACCGGCTTATTATATGATAAATAACACATTGGGATACATTAATGTTGAACGTTTTGCCAGAACCACTTATTTAGAGTTTAAAATTGCTTTACATGAATTGATTATTAAGGGAATGAATTCTTTAGTCTTAGATTTAAGAGGAAATGGCGGAGGTTATATGGATATTGCAAATAGTATTATTGATGAATTTTTGGAAGATGGAAAACTAATTGTTTTCACCAAAAATAAAAATGGAGAAGTAGATAAATCATATGCAACCAAAAAAGGTGAGTTTGAAGATGGAGATGTATATGTTTTAATAGATCAAAATTCTGCTTCTGCAAGTGAAATTGTTGCAGGTGCTTTACAAGATAATGATAAAGGAACTATTGTAGGTCGCAGATCTTTTGGAAAAGGATTGGTCCAACAAGAAATGGATTTAGGAGATGGCTCAGCGGTAAGACTTACCACTTCAAGATATTATACGCCAACAGGTAGGTCTATTCAAAAACCCTATTCAGATCATAATACAAAACTGTACAATAGCGATTATTTAAACAGAGTGCATAATGGAGAACTAATTTCAAAAGATAGTATTAAAGTTATTGACACGCTAAAATACACAACCCCTAAAGGTAAAATTGTTTATGGCGGTGGAGGTATAATTCCGGATGTTTTTGTTTCTATAGATACATCTCGCACGTACAACTCAAGATTTTACAGAGGTTTAAATAGTTTTGTTTTTAAATATGTAGATACGCATAGAGATGAATTAAATGCTTGGGAGTTAGAAGATTTTGTTGCTAATTTTGATGCCGATGAAAAGATTTTTAATTTGTATCTAGAAGAATTAGATTTAAAAATTCCAATGGGACCAAAATCTAGGGAAGATTTAAAATTGTACTTCAAAGCTTTTTTTGCACGCGATTTATTCGACCAAACAGGCTATTTTATGGTAACTCAAAAGAAAGATAATATGATTTTAAAAGTTATTGAGTTAGAAAACAATAAATAGATTTTAATTCAAATTAAAACTTAATTGTAACTTTATACTTTAATTCATTTTAATTTTGACAACCAATAAAAAAATATATTTTGCATCCGACCAACATTTTGGAGCACCGACAGCTGAACAAAGTAAAATCCGTGAGCAAAAATTTGTAAATTGGTTAGACACCATAAAAACCGATGCAGAAATTGTTTTTTTATTAGGAGATCTCTTCGATTTTTGGTTTGAATATAAAAAAGTAGTCCCAAAAGGATTTATACGTGTTTTAGGAAAACTTGCCGAATTAAGAGATAGCGGCATCCAAATCTATTTTTTTGTTGGTAATCACGATCTTTGGATGGAAGATTATTTTGAAACCGAATTAAATATTCCAACATACCACAAACCAAAAGAATTCACATTTAATAATAAAACTTTTTTAATTGGACACGGGGACGGTTTAGGGCCAGGTGATAAAGGCTATAAGCGCATGAAAAAGGTGTTTACCAATCCATTTTCAAAATGGTTGTATAAATGGCTTCATCCAGATATTGGTGTTACATTAGCTCAATATTTATCAGTTAAAAATAAATTAATTTCAGGTGAAGAAGATGTAAAGTTTTTGGGTGAAGAAAATGAGTGGTTGGTGCATTATTGTAATAGAAAATTAACCGAAAAACAGTTCGATTACTTTGTTTTTGGTCACCGACATTTACCAATGGAAATTCAACTTACTAAAAATTCTAAATATATAAATACAGGCGATTGGATTTCCCATTTTACTTATGCAGTTTTTAATGGGGAGCAAATGGTGTTAAAATCTTATTAAACCTAAGGTTCTGTATTATTTTTTAACCAATTTTTAACAACATTTAAAAAAATATTTGTGCTATTTGCATGGTGTTACAAAGTATGTTAAATTCACGCCTTTAAAAACTATAAAAATGATTGAAGAAAATAACGTTTCTATTGATATTAAAGCTATCAATGAAAAAATTGAAAAAGAAAGTGCCTTTGTCGATTTGTTAATAATGGAGATGAACAAAGTAATTGTTGGTCAAAAACATATGATAGAACGATTGCTAATTGGTTTATTAGGAAATGGACATATTTTATTAGAAGGTGTTCCGGGTTTGGCAAAAACACTGGCAATTAACACCTTAGCGAAAGCTGTTCAAGGAGATTTTAGTAGAATTCAATTTACACCAGATTTATTACCGGCCGATGTTGTTGGAACTATGATTTATAGTGTAAAAGACAACGATTTTACCATAAAAAAAGGACCAATTTTCGCAAACTTTGTATTGGCAGATGAAATTAACCGTGCACCAGCAAAAGTGCAATCGGCATTGTTAGAAGCTATGCAAGAGCGCCAGATTACTATCGGTGATACTACTTTTAAATTAGACGAACCATTTTTAGTAATGGCAACTCAAAATCCTGTAGAACAGGAAGGTACGTATCCTTTACCAGAAGCGCAAGTCGATAGATTTATGCTAAAAACAGTAATTGATTATCCTAAAATGGATGAAGAGCAATTAATTATGCGCGCAAATTTGAAAGGTGATTATGGCGCAGTTAATGCTGTGGCATCTATAGAACAAATTAATAGAGCAAGAAATGCCGTTAAAGAGGTATATATGGACGAAAAAATCGAAAAATATATACTAGATATTGTTTTTGCTACACGTTACCCGGAAAAATATAATTTGCCAGATTTACAAGGTTTAATAAGCTTTGGAGCTTCACCACGTGGAAGTATCAACCTGGCAATGGCAGCAAAATGTTATGCATTTATTAGAAGAAGAGGTTATGTAATTCCTGAAGATGTACGCGCCGTTGTTCACGATGTTTTACGCCATAGAATTGGAATAACTTATGAAGCAGAAGCAGAAAATATAACTTCAGAAGATATCATTAATCAAATTGTAAATATAGTAGAAGTACCTTAAAAAGCCTTTGGTCATTAGCCATTAGCTAATAGCCAAAAGCCAAAAGCTAAAAAATGGATACTAAAGAATTACTAAAAAAAGTTCGAAAAATTGAGATTAAGACACGCCGTTTGTCTAATCATATATTTTCTGGCGAATATCACAGTTCGTTTAAAGGACGTGGTATGACTTTTTCTGAAGTGCGTCAATACCAATACGGAGACGATGTTAGAGCCATAGATTGGAATGTTACCGCGCGTTATAACGAGCCTTATGTAAAGGTTTTTGAAGAAGAACGCGAACTAACGATGATGTTGATGGTAGATATTAGCGGCTCAGAGTTTTTTGGAACAACACAACAATTTAAAAAAGATACGCTTACTGAAATAGCTGCAACATTGGCTTTTTCAGCAATTCAAAATAACGATAAAGTAGGTTTATTACTGTTTTCTGATCAAATGGAATTGTTTATTCCGCCTAAAAAGGGGAAAAGCCACGTACTTAGAATTATTAGAGAACTAATAGAATTTAAACCAAAAAGTACCAAAACCAATATCAACGAAGCGTTGAAATTTTTATCGAGTGTCATGAAAAAGAAAGCCATTGTTTTTGTGCTTTCAGATTTTATGGACACACATTACGAGCGCACATTAAAAATTGTTGGCAGAAAACACGATGTAACAGGTATTAGAATATACGATCAAAATGAAGTTTCTATGCCAAACCTTGGAATGGTTCCAATGTTAGATGCTGAAACAGGAAAAGTGATGCTGGTAAATACAGCTTCAAAAAGTGTTAGAAAAGGTTATGAAAAGCATTATAACAAATCGGTAGAGTACTTCGAAAAAACATTTACACATAGTGGCGCAGGTACTATAAGTTCTCGAATTGACGAAAGTTATGTGAAAAAATTATTAGGTTATTTTAAACATAAAGGTGCAAGATAGAATTGAATCATAAAATGAAGAAACAACTAGTTTATATATTATTTTTTATTGGTTTTATTGGAATGGCACAGGAAACCCCTGTTACAATTTCGGTAGATACTACAACTATTAGAATTGGGGAGCAAATACAGTATAAAATTTCTGTAAATGAAACCAATAATGTAATTTTTCCAGAATTTCAATTAGATAGTTTAGGTAAAGTTGAAGTTGTTGAAGCCTTAGCAATAGATACCTTAAAAAACAAACTAGAAAAAAAATATCTATTAACCAGTTTCGATAGCGGGCAATATGTAATTCCTCAGCAAAAAGTATTTATCAATAACAAACAGTTTTTAACCGATTCTCTATTGGTAAACGTGGCAACTGTGCAAGTTGATACTACCAAACAAAAAATGCACCTTATAAAATCAATTAAAAGAGAACCTAAAACTTTTGATGATTATAAGCATTTATGGTGGTGGGCAATTCCTATTTTGTTGCTATTTGCATTGATATTATATTTCATTTTTAGAAAAAAAATAGAAAAAATAATTCCGAAGGTTTATGTTCCACCGATTCAAGAAGCGATGCAGCGACTTAAAGAATTGGACGAAAAACAGTTGTTACAACAAAATAAAATAAAAATTTATTATTCAGAATTAACAGATATTGTTAGAACTTATATAGAAAAAGATATTAAAATTCCAGCGTTGGAATCTACTACTAATGAATTGATTGAAACTATAATAGATTTTAACGAATCCAGTAAATTAGGAATTTCAAAAGAAACTATTAAACAATTAGAAGAGGTATTAAAAAGTGCCGATTTAGTAAAATTCGCAAAATCTAAACCTATTATTGAAGAAATTAAAAGTGATAGAAATACTATTGAAGAAATATTAAAAAATACACAGAGTGCAGTTCATTTAACTAGCTTAAAAAATGCGGATGCTAATAGTGCAGTTAAAGATACTGTTTTTACAGAAATGCCTATAAATAATAATACAGCAAATAAATCTTCTTTTAAAAAGTATCTAGTTATTATTTTAGGGGCTATAGTTTTATCAATGAGTGCATTAGGGTATTTCGGGTATAAATATGTAAAGAATAATATTTTAGGAAAAACCACTTCAGAAATGATACAAGAGCAGTGGTACAAAGCATCTTATGGTAATCCGAAGATTACCTTGGAAACACCAGAAATATTAACAGTACAATCTGTACAACTTCCAAATAATGGAGTCTCTACTATTGGTGATTTCAAAATTTTCACCTACGGAAGTCCAATTAGTAATTTTTATATAGCAGTTTCAACAACTCATTTTATTAGTGAATTGGATCAAATGGATTTAGAAGCAGGTATTAACGGAGCACTTAATGGAATGGAAAAACAATTAAGCACCAGATTTACCAACATTAAAAAAGAAACTATTAAAATTGATGGAATCAAGGGA
>NZ_JBFLKT010000291.1:0-3059 GCF_040883305.1 Lutibacter sp. | reverse complement strand
TATTTAAATTTACACCAGATACCGGAAATAATACTTCAAGATTACAATATGAAATAAAATTTACCAACGCAAACAATAGTGCAATTAACGGGTTTCATAGAATTACAATAGATGCAGACGGACTTGTAAGCACCAGCATTGCATCAAACCATTCACCTTGTTATACTATTGAAGCAAATTCAGATTGTACGCTCAGTTTCGATGCAGAAGATTCTTTTGATTTAGGAAGGGTAAATTCTATTAATTTAGTGTCTGTGGAATATGTTTTAGAAAAGGATTAATTTTAAACGTTGTAAAATAATGGTTTAAAAACGAGCCTTTTGTCTAAAATAATTTATTTAAAAGGTATCTGATATTATTTTTAATCATAAAAATTTTTTGCTTTATATGTCACAGATTCTTAAAAATAAAAATCTTGAAATTCATGTTGATTTACCAACCGAAAATTATAATTTTTCGAGATTTGATTGGACAGGAAAAATTACAGAAGTTAAATTTCAAAACATTTCTTTATCAAGTGTTGAAAGAACTGATTGCAAAAATGAGAATTTTTTTGGAAAAGGATTTTATAATGAATTTGGAATTGATACGGCTTTAGGTTTTAACGATACTGAAGTAGGAGGTTGGTTTCACAAAATTGGTGTGGGATTATTAAAAAAAGATGATAATACATACGAGTGTACCAAAAAATACGAGATTATACCAGCCGAATTTAAAGTTACAACTGAATTAAATAAAGTATTAATTATTTGCCAGTCAAAATCTGTCAATGGTTATTCATATGTATTAAAAAAGGAGATTGAATTACATAAAAATAATTTTACAATAAAATATTATTTGCATAACACAGGCAAAAAAGATATTATTACCGATGAATATGCACACAATTTTACGGCAATTAATAAAGATTTAATAGGCCCGAATTATTTGCTAAAGTTTCCATTTAAATTAAAACCGGCACTTTTTAAGAAAACTGTGAATCCTGAACAAAAAATTGATATTGGACATAATGAAATTAGTTTTAATGGTTCGCCTAACGAGCAATTCTTTTTTAGCAACATTTCAGGTGGTGAAAGTAGCAATGCGACTTGGGAATTAATAAATATTAAAACCGGAATTGGAATTAGCGAAACAGGAAGTTTTCAGACAAATAAAGTTAATCTTTGGGGATGGAAACATGTGATTAGCCCTGAGTTATTTTTTAATATATTTATTAAACCGAAGCAATCCGCAGCATGGACAAGAACTTATACTATTTTTAAAGTAAATTGATTTTAAATGTAATAGTTGCAAAATAAATTACAACAAAAAAATAAAATATTTAATATGGAATTTTTCCGAATTATTAAAGTAAAGACAACAGAAAAGAGTATCCAAGATAAACTTACTATTGCAAATTTAGAATCTATTAGTAATGAGCTTTTTGTTATTGGAGACCAAAACACAACTGAAGCTGAGATTGGGAGTATATGGGGCGAGTTCACCTTAACAAGAAGCCTCATAAGAGGAGGAATGCGTTTTGCGTTGGAAGAGTGCCCAAATGCATTAGCTTGGACCATTACTACTGGAATTAAACCTGATCCAGATGCTATAGTTATTCATTTAACTATAAATAGAAAAGCACAAACAGCAGATTTTATTAAAGAAATTGAAGCGTTTTTAGATGATCAATTTAGTTGTTTAGAACAATATTTTAAAGAGAATATTTAAAGTTAAAACAAATCGAGCCAGATTTATAAAATCAGTAATATGAAATTGCTGATTTGTAATAAAAAATAGCAGAAAATGGAACCGAGAATAAAAATATTAAAAGCTAAGAAGCTGATTGGTTATAGATTAAAAATGAGTTTGACTAACAATAAAACCGGTCAACTATGGGGCAGTTTTGCGCCAAAAATTAAAGACATAAAAAATAAACTTAGCAATGAAAAGATTTCAATGCAAGTTTATGATACTTTATATCACACAAATTTTAATCCCAATAACGAATTCGAAAAATGGGCAACGGTTGAAGTAGCAGACTTCAAAAATGTTCCAAATAACATGGAAACTTTTACTTTAAGTGGTGGTGCATATGCAGTTTTCGATTATAAAGGTTTAAGTAATGACTGCAGTATTTTTTTTCAGTACATTTTTATGACTTGGTTACCAAATTCAGAATATCAATTGGACAATAGACCTCATTTTGAAGTTTTAGGAGAAAAGTATAAAAATAATGATCCAAATTCTGAAGAAGAAATTTGGATTCCAATAAAAAAGAAGTAAAGCTGAAAATTAACTAATCAACGATTCAATTTGAGCAATTATTTTAGAAGTTTCAGTTTTAAAATCGAACCAATGAATGGAAGTATCTTTTTTATTCCAGGTAACTTGTCTTTTTGCAAATCTTCGGGTGTTCTTTTTAATTTCTCCTATAGCTTCATCTAAAGTAAATTTACCATCTAAATAATCAAATAATTCTTTGTAACCGACAGTTTGTAAGGCGTTTAGACTTTTATGTGGATGTAATTTTTTAGCTTCATCTAATAAACCTTGTTGCATCATGATATCAACACGTTGGTTTATGCGATTGTACATAATGTTTCTATCTGCAAATAGTCCAATTTTTATAGGTGTAAAATTACGAGTGGCTTTTGGTTTGTTTTTAAATTCAGAATATTTTTTACCTGTTCCAATACAAATTTCTAAGGCTCTAATTAATCGATGCGGATTTTCAATTTCAAGTGAAGCAAAAGATTCAGGATCTAATTCTTTAAGTTGATTTTGAAGTTCTAAGACACCATTACTTTCAAGTTCACTATTTAATTTAGTTCTAATTTCTGGTGCAACTTCAGGGAAATAATCTAAACCATTAATAACAGCATTGGTGTATAAACCACTACCACCAACCATAATAACAACATTATTTTTTAAAAAAAGAGTATCTAATTTTTGTAAAGCATCTTTTTCGAACTGTCCAACGCTATACGCATCAAAAATGGATCTATCTTGAATAAAATGGTGTGTTACTGTGTTTAATTCTTCAGCAGCAGGAACCGCTGTTCCAATATTCATTTCTT
>NZ_JBFLKT010000290.1:0-8410 GCF_040883305.1 Lutibacter sp. | reverse complement strand
GTTGCTTTAATTTCCTTTATTTTATTAGCAATTACAGATACTTCTTTGCAAACGCAATTGTTAGTTTGGATTTTTGTAATGCGAATTCTAATGATTATCACTTCCATTGTTTCTTTTTGGATTAATGGAGCAATAACAAAAGCAAAATATAGTAATGTTGACGAACTGGATTTTGAAAAACCACTAACTTTATTGGTGTGGATAACATCATTATTGTCAATTGCAGTTACATTTATTGCGAGCTATTATTTAATAGGAGATCTTGAAAATAATTTATGGATAACGCTGTCAATAATTATTAGTGCTGGTACTTTAGGAGCTGCATTAATACCTGAATTTACAAAATTATTTACAAGTCCAAAATCAATTCATGTAAAAGAGGTTGTAGAAGCTTCTAAAGAAGGTGGAGCTTCACTAAATATACTTTCTGGGTTGGTAGCTGGTAATTTTAGTGCTTTTTGGCAAGGAATGGTTTTCTTTTTCTTAATGTTTATTGCCTATTATGCGTCAACTTATGGTTTAGGAGATATTATGATATATCCTTCTATTTTTGCCTTTGGTTTGGTAGCTTTTGGAATGTTAGGTATGGGACCTGTTACAATTGCGGTTGATAGTTACGGACCAGTTACTGATAATGCACAATCTATTTATGAATTGTCTTTAATTGAAGACAATATAGAAGAAATAACTGTCGAAATAGAAAAAGATTTTGGATTTACACCAGACTTTGAAAAATCGAAATATTATTTAGAAGCAAATGATGGTGCAGGAAACACATTTAAAGCAACTGCAAAACCAGTACTTATTGGAACAGCAGTTGTAGGTGCGACCACTATGATTTTTGCCTTAATTTTGGTTATTGAACATTCTTTAGGTATTAAGCCCGAAGCAATTCTAAACCTGTTAAATCCATATACTATTTTTGGATTTTTACTTGGTGGAGCTGTTATTTATTGGTTTTCTGGAGCAAGTATTCAGGCGGTTACTACAGGAGCAAGTAGAGCAGTGGCCTTTATAAAAGATAATATTAATTTAGACCCAAATGCGCCTAAAAAAGCGGATCTTGAGAAATCGAGAGAGGTAGTGAAAATTTGTACGCAATATGCACAAAAAGGAATGCTGAATATTTTTATAGCCATTTTCTCTTTTGCACTTGCATTTGCATTTCTATCTGCACCTGTTGATTTTTCTGAAAGTATGAGTGATGCGGATAAATTAGTTGCAGCGGCACCAGTTTCATTATTTATAAGTTACCTTATTTCTATCGCATTCTTTGGATTGTATCAAGCAATATTTATGGCAAATGCAGGAGGGGCTTGGGATAATGCAAAAAAAATTGTAGAAGTTGATATGAAAGAAAAAGGAACTGCATTGCATGATGCATCTGTAGTAGGAGATACTGTTGGAGACCCTTTTAAAGATACATCTTCCGTAGCTTTAAATCCAATTATTAAGTTTACAACCTTATTTGGCTTGCTCGCAATGGAAATTGCAATTTCGCCTTCATTTAGAGGTGTAGCACCTTACTTTGGAATTGTATTCTTATTAGTAGCATTGTATTTTGTATATAGATCGTTCTATAAAATGAGAATAAGTAAATAAAAATGGTTTTTAAAAAATATTGAAACCAGTCATTCTGGACCTGCTTTCTATTGAAGCAGGTTCGGTTTAATGATTTTCTCAACTTTTAGTCAGTTTTAGGATTTAAAATTTAAAGTATAACAAATATTCAAATTAATTCAATTATATAGCGACTTTTTAACAAGTTCAAAAGATGTTTTTAGAATTCTACTCTAGAATTTAGGAGTGTATTTTTTAAAAAAATTGTATATTTCCAAAAAATAAAAATAGTTATATGAAATTTATAAGTGACCCATTAAAGAGTTTTATTAAATTAGAAACTGCTTCTAGTATTATACTTTTTTTAGTTTCAATTTTTGCCATTATTTGGGCGAACTCATCTTTTGGATATTTGTATGAAGAGATTTGGTATAAAAAATTTACAATTGGATTTATAAATACAGATTTTCAATTATCAAAGTCGTTAATTTTGTGGATTAATGATGGTTTAATGGCAATTTTCTTTTTTGTAATAGGCTTAGAAGTTAAGCGTGAAATTTTAGCAGGAGAATTAACAACTTTACGAAAAGCATCGCTTCCAATTTTTGCAGCCATTGGCGGAATGGCATTTCCGGTATTAGTTTTCTTCCTGTTGAATAATGGTAAAGTTGGTATGGAAGGTTGGGGAGTTCCAATGGCAACAGACATTGCTTTTACGCTGGGAATTTTAAAATTATTAGGAAAAAGAGTTCCTTTAGGAATAAAAATATTTTTAACGGCATTTGCAATTGTAGATGATATTGGTGCAGTTTTAGTTATTGCTATTTTTTATAGTTCAAATATTCAATGGGATTTAATCGGTTATGCAATGCTACTGTTTGCTGGGGTTTCCTTTTTAAGTTATAAGAAAGTGTATTCTCAATATTTATTTTTTATAATAGGATTTATAGTTTGGTTATTGTTCTTAAAATCGGGTGTGCATCCTACAATTGCAGGAATTTTAATGGCTTTTACAATTCCAATTCATAGAAAAGTTAATGTTGCAGAATATTTAAGTTCTGTAAAAAAACAATTATCAATTTTTAAGGAAAATGAAGCTACTTCTAGTCAATTATTAACCAACGATCAAATACATGCCATTGATGCCATTGAAAGTTGTTCGGAAAAAGTACATTCTCCTCTTCAAAATTTAGAACATAATTTACACGGTTGGGTTTCTTATTTAATTATGCCAATTTTTGCTTTGGCAAATGCGGGTGTTATAATTAGTTTTAAAGGCTTAGAGGGGGCAACTCATTTAGTTTTTAATATTGCCACAGCCTTGGTGCTTGGTAATACTATTGGTATTTTTTTATTGAGTTATGCTGCTGTAAAGTTAAAGTTTGCAGATTTGCCTGAGAACGTTAATTTTAAGCAATTACTGGGCGCAGGTATGTTAGGAGGTCTTGGTTTTACAATGTCCTTATTTATTGCAAACTTGGCTTATGAAGAAGAAAGCCTAATTGCAGCTGCAAAAATGGGAATTATTATAGGTTCTCTAATTGCTGGTACATTGGGGTATTTGGTACTAAGATCTTCGTTAAAAGAGTCAAAAATAACTTAAAATTGTTGCTTGTATTTATACTCAACAAATTTAAAATAGTTGTATAATTTATAATTTACGTCTAAGCCATAATCTATATTAAAATCGTAATCAATTACGTTTGCATAAATGTTTGGGTTATAAGTTAAAGGACTTCTGGCCCTGCTGTTCCACTCTGTTACATAAAATTTATTTTTTATTTCGTAGTAAGATTGCGAATAAAAATTTGCAGGTTTTGCTATTGTTAATAAGTAGGTTTCAAAACCAGGATCTATAATAATTATTTCGTACTCCAGTTCATCATTTGCAATTCTAACTGCACCTTCTGGAAGTTGTGGTTCCGTTTTTGTAGTCTTTGTTGTTGAACTACATCCAACAATAAAAAAAACAGCTGCTAAAAAATAGATTATTTTTTTCATGACTTTTTATTTTTTTTAGGTCACATGCTGTATATTATTTATTGTTTAATTGCTTGATAATCTTTAGCATGTGTATGCCATAATTAGATATTTTAAGTATTTTTTATAGCTCAAAAATCATTCCAATTTAGGTTTTTTAAAATTATTATTTATTGGTGATATCGACATTTACAACAGGAATTCCTACTACTTCAAAAGTAGCTGATGCTAATTCAACTTTTCCGTTTGATTTGGTAATTTCATTTAAAATTTCTGCAAAAATCGCATTTTTTGTAGCTCTCCTTTTTTTATAATTAACTACATATCTAAGATTAAACTCAACCCAATTATCGGTTAGTTTTAGTGTTAACGTTGATGCAATAATAGCATCTTCTATTAAATATTTCTTAACCATTAATTTCCAATCTTCTTTTGCAAAATTGGCATATTCTGAAAGTTGCGTATCCGCTATTGTTTGTATAATTTTATTGGCTAGTGTAATATCGGAGCCGTATTTAATAGGAAGGTTAATTTCATCCCAAACAAAAGGAAAATCTGTTGAATAATTGTGAACAGCACCTTTAAAAACAAAAGAATTGCTAATTTTTACAATGCGACCATTATAATTATCACTAGAAACCCAATCTCCAATTTCCATTAAGGTAGTTTTTGTAATTCCAATATCAATTACATCTCCTTTAATATCATTTATTTTAATTCGATCTCCAGGTTTATACATATTTGAACCAAATATGGCAAACCAACCTGCAATACTTAAAACTACTTCTTGTAAAGCAAAAGCTATTGCAGCACTAATTAAACCAATAGAAACTGTAAGGTACTGAAAGCTTCCAGTAAAGGTTATAAGTATTAAAAAAATAATTAAAATATAACTTCCAATTCGTATCAATTTTTTAATGCGATAGCGATTTGTATTGTCAGAAACCTTTTTATTAATACTATTCCTTATGGCCCAAGAAATTAATAGGATGATTATTAGCCAAAGTATAAATTGAGAAAATTTTAGTATTAACTCACTCGATTCCCAACTTTTAAAATCTTGAATTATGTTGTTTAACTCATCCATAATTTATGTTTTACCAATTAATTTCTGGGGTATTTTACATAAGAACTGTTAATTATAGTTTTTTTAATTCGTATAAATCTTTACGCCTGTCCTTTAAATTTCTAACACTGCCAAATTGATGCAATTGTCTAAGTAAATCTATATCAACATCGGCAATTAATATCATTTCAGAATTTGGAGTGGCTTCTGCTTTTATTCCATTTGCAGGAAACGCAAAATCACAAGGTGTAAACACCATAGATTGTGCATATTGAATGTCCATATTTTGAACTTTTGGTAAGTTTCCAACACTACCGGCTATCGCAACATAACATTCATTCTCTATAGCTCTGGCTTGAGAGCAGTTTCTAACTCTGGAATAACCGTTTTGAGTATCAGTTAAAAAAGGGACAAATAAAATATCCATTCCTTCGTCTGCCAAAATTCTACTTAATTCTGGAAATTCTGAATCGTAACAAATTAAGATTCCAATTTTTCCACAATCGGTATCAAAACTTTTTAATTCATGTCCTTTTTGAAGTCCCCAAACACGAACTTCATCTGGTGTTACATGCAATTTTTCATACCTTTCAACGGTACCATCTCTTCTGCATAAATAACCTACATTGTATAATTTTCCATTTTGCATTTCGGGCATACTACCTGAAATTATATTTATATTGTACGAAATGGATAATTGAGAAAATTGTTTTACTATTTCTTCGGTATGTTTTGCGAGTTCTCTTATGGCTTCAGCTTCTGTTAAGTGATTGTTTTGGGCCATTAATGGTGCATTAAAAAATTCTGGAAATAGTGCAAAGTCCGATCTATAACCCGAAACTGCATCTACAAAGAATTCTACTTGCGTCATTAACTCTTCTAAATCTTTATAAGGGCGCATTTGCCATTGAATTAACCCTAAACGAATTACTTTTTTTATAACGGAAGCTTTCTTAGATTTTTTTTCATAATAAATATTGTCCCATTCTAATAGCACAGCATAATCGTTTGAGGCTTCATCACCTTCTAAATAATTTTTCAATACTTTTGTTGGGTGAAAATCGTTAGAAACCTGAAAATTTAATACAGGATCGTGAATTTCTTTTCTTCTAACTTTTGCAATATATTCTTTAGGTGATAATTTATCTGAATATTTATGATAATTTGGAATTCTTCCACCAAAAGCAACACCTCTTAAATTTAAACGCTCACACAATTCTTTTCTATAATCGTATAGTCTTCGTCCAAGACGCAATCCTCTATATTCTGGCTTTATAAAAACATCAATTCCGTAAAGTACATCTCCGTCTTCTGTATGTGTGCTGAACGTATAATTTCCTGTAATTTCTTGATACGAGTGATGGTCATCAAAACTATTATAATCTACCATAATAGACAATGCACAACCAGCAATTTGATCGTTAATTTTTATGACAACTTGCCCTTCTGGAAAACATTCAATTAGAGATGCTATTTGGTGTTCTCTCCAAAAAGAATTTGGCATAGTTGTATAGGAATCTATCATTGCAGCCTTAAGCTCTTGATAGTCATTTAAAGTTAAATAAGTTAATTCAATATTTTCTATATCTTTCATTTTTTTTAGCGGTAAATTGTTTTAAATAAGAATAATACAGGTAAAATTCTGTTACTATTTTTAAAGTATTTACTAAGTAAAATTATACTTTTTTTTTGATTTTTTAATTAATATTATTAAAAATAAATTATGTGAAAAACCGTAATTCTAAAACCATTTTTTTCTTCTGAAATAGAACAACATTAAGATAAAAATTATTAATATAATTAACCAAAAACCAAAATATCCCCATTTCCAAGTTAGTTCTGGAATGTTACTGAAGTTCATACCGTAAATTCCTGCTAAAAAAGTAAGTGGAATAAAAATTGTGGACACAACAGTTAGAGTTTTCATAACCTGGTTCATTCTGTGCCCTTGTATTGAAAAGAATAAATTAATATTACTTTCAAGTCTTGCTTCAATTTTATCGCAATTGTCTAAAAGTGTTAGACAAATATCTTTTATTTCATAAAAATATTTAATGTGTTTTTGTTGAATTAGATTAAACTGTTCACGCTCAATTTTTGTAGCAAAATCGCGTATTGGAATAATCGTTTTTTTAATAATATGAATTTGTCTTTTATATACTTCAATAGTATTTAATAATTCAGGTGAAGGATCTTCATTAATATCAATCAGCGCAAAATTTTCAACCTTTTCTTCAATAATATCAATGGTTTTAAAATAATTATCTAAAATAGATTCCAATAAAAGAAAAAGTAAATAATCTGTAGTTCTTTCGCGTGAAATTCCAATATTTTCTCTTAATCTGTGTCTCACATGTTCAAAATGATCCGCTTTTCTTTCTTGAAATGATATTAAAAAGTTTTTACCTAAAATAAAACTCAATTGTTCTGCTTCAATTTCTATGGTATCTGCAGGTAATAAAGATTTTATGGAGAAAAAAATGTAATCTTCGTATTGTTGAAATTTTGGACGTTGGTTTACATCTAAAATATCTTGAATTACTAAATCGTGAATCCCCGTTTTTTTACAAATACTTTTAATTTGATCAGCGTCGTGTATTGCGTGTGTATTTAACCAATAATTTTTTGTTTCATCTATAAAACCATTATAATCTTTTTCGTGAAAATTATTGTTTTCATTTAATTCATTTTGGGTGTAACTAAAAAGTTGCATCTTAAAATCATCGGTATATTTAATACCTGTAAAAACTGGAATTTGAGGATTTAATTTTTTTCTATTCAGCTTTTTTTTGCCCATTGTAAGTTCTTTTTAATAAGATTTCTTTTTAATAGAAGTAATTTAAATGTATAAAATAAATTCCACTTTTTTAGTAAAATTTAAGAGCAATTAAATTTAAACCTTGTATTTAGTCGATTGCTTTTAAACTATATTATATTTGTAGTTATTAAATATCCATTTTAAATTTATAAGATTGTAAGAAACAATAAGTAGAAACAGATGAAAGGAGTTGTAACAAAATCGACAGGAAGTTGGTATACAGTATTTGATGAAAATGGTGATACTATTGATTGCAGGTTAAAAGGAAAATTTAGAATAAAAGGTATAAAAAGTACCAATCCGGTTGCAGTTGGTGATCACGTTATATTTGAATTTGAACAAGGAAAAGAAACAGGAGTTATAAATAAAATTCTTGAAAGAAAGAACTATATTATTCGTAAATCTGTGAATCTTTCGAAGCAAACACATATAATTGCAGCAAATATAGATCTTGCTTTTTTATTAATTACTATAGACAATCCACCAACATTTACTGGTTTTATAGATCGGTTCTTAGCTACAGCAGAAGCTTATAATATTACAACTGTATTATTGTTTAATAAATTAGATATTTATAACGACGAAGAGTTAGAAAAACTGGCAATGCTAGATGCTATTTATACTGATATTGGTTATAAATGTATTGCCATTTCAGCAATAAAAAATATTGGTATTGATGAGGTAAAAGCATTAATGAAAGATAAAACCACTATGTTTTCCGGACATTCGGGAGTTGGAAAATCTACCTTAATTAATGCAATTGAACCAACACTTAATTTAAAAACAAAAGAAGTTTCTAAACAACATAGGCAAGGAATGCATACCACCACTTTTGCCGAAATGTTTCATTTAAGCTTTGGTGGTTTTATAATAGATACACCAGGAATTAAAGGTTTTGGAGTGGTAGATTTTGAACCGCATCAAATTACAGATTATTTTCCTGAATTTTTTAAATTAAAATCTAAATGTAAATTCAATAATTGTTT
>NZ_JBFLKT010000023.1:0-2576 GCF_040883305.1 Lutibacter sp. | reverse complement strand
GGGTCAGGTAATGCGCCAACAGAAGCTTGGTTTGTTCATTTATTGAAAAAGACAATTGAAAGAGGTGTACATATTATAAATGTAACACAATGTATAGGAGGAAGTGTAATTTTAGGACATTACGAAACAAGTGAACACTTAAAAAAGATTGGAATTATTAATGGAAAAGATATCACTACAGAATCTGCATTAGCTAAATTAATGTATTTATTAGGTGAGAAAATTCCAAAAAGTGAATTTAAAACTATTTTTGAAACACCTTTGCGTGGTGAAATGAGCGAAGATTAATAGTTTTAATTAAATTAATAATAACGTTTTAATTTTTTTTATAATAAATTATTAAAATAAAGTAAGATTCTTACAGAAATTAGAAAATAATATAATATTGTAAATAAATAATTTAAAGTGCTTCTAAAATTTTCAAAATTCAACATTTTTTTGTTACTTGCCATTCGCAAAAGTTTAATTGCAAATGAGTTTTTTGAGGACCTTAGGACTTTTAACTAACTCAAAAATTTAACTATTTGTTTAAAAAAAATTATATATATTTAACCGTAAAATTAATAAATTAACTATTACACGATGAAAAGAGTATTTACTATCCTTGCAATTACAGGGTTATTGTTATTTGGAGCAGCACCTAAAGCTATTGCACAAGATGCAGCAAACACAGAACAAGTTGCAAACGACGCAGAAACAAAAACATTTCACCAAGAATTAAAACAACGTTTTATAGAAGGTGGACCATTTTTTATGGGAATTGTATTAGTAGCCTTAATTTTAGGGTTAGCAATTGCTATTGAAAGAATTATTTATTTAAACATGGCTACAACCAATACTAAGAAATTAGTTGGTAAAGTAGATGATGCATTAGCATCTGGTGGAGTAGAGGCTGCTAAAGAGGTTTGTAGAAATACAAAAGGACCTGTTGCTTCAATATTTTATCAAGGTTTAGATAGAATGGACGAAGGTGTAGATGCAGCTGAAAAAGCAGTTGTTGGTTATGGTGGAGTTCAAATGGGATTGTTAGAGAAAAACATCTCTTGGCTTTCTTTATTTATCGCTTTAGCACCAATGCTTGGTTTCATGGGAACAGTAATTGGTATGATTAGTGCATTTGATTCAATTCAACAAGCTGGTGATATTTCTCCAACAGTTGTTGCTGGAGGTATTAAAGTTGCATTATTAACAACAGTGTTTGGTTTAATTGTTGCAATTATTCTTCAAATTTTTTATAACTATATTATTTCTAAAGTAGATAGTATTGTAAACAATATGGAAGATGCATCAATTTCACTTGTTGACCTTTTGGTTAGACACAAAAAATAAGAGAAATTATGAATAAGAAATTTTCAAAAATATTAACCTTAGTAGCAGGTCTTATTGGATTAATAGCGTTCTATTTTTTCATTAGAATTGTTATGGTAGGTGACGATATAATAGAAACAGATGCCGATGTACAGGCGAGTATAGTTTCGCCATTTATAAATTTCGCTAAATTTGTATTGATTGCAACTGGTGTAATTGCAGTAGTTTTTTCCATACTAAATCTAGTAAAACACCCACAAGTATTAAAAAGAACATTATTAGGTGTTGCTGCTTTAGCAGTAATATTAGTAATAGCGTATTCAGTATCTTCTGATGCAGCCGTTTTAGATGTTAGTGGTAGAGTTTTAGAAGATGGTGAAGCAGGAAGTGTTTCAAAATGGGTAAGTACAGGTATAAACTTTAGCGCAATTTTAGGCGTTATTGGTTTAGGATTCTTTGTGGTTGACTTTGTAAGATCACTAGCAAAATAATAGCACTATGGCAAGAAGAGAAAATTCAGAAATAAATGCTGGTTCAATGGCAGACATTGCGTTCTTGCTTTTAATATTTTTCTTAGTTACAACAACTATGGATGTTGATTCTGGTATTTCTAGAAAATTACCAGAGAAATCAGAAGAAACTCCAGAGGTACTTATTAAACAAAAGAATGTATTAGATATAACTGTAAACAGAAACAATCAAATTCTTATTGAAGGGACTGATTTTGTTCAAGTTACAGATATTAGAAGAATTGCAATGGATTTTATAGATAATGGTGGAGGTGTTTCAAACCCTAAACCAGATGGTACTCCTGGAGTACCTTGTGATTACTGTCAAGGAGCAAAAGACCCAGCATCATCAGATCATCCATCAAAAGCAATTATATCTTTACAAAGCGATAGAGGAACCACTTATGGAATGTACGTTTCTATTCAAAATGAAATAGAAGCAGCATATAACGAGTTGAGAAACAGGTTGGCTTTAGAAAAATATAAAAGAAGTTATAGTGATTTGTTAAAAGATTATAACGATAACGGAGGAGATAAATTAAAGGAAAAAATAGACTTCTTAAAAGATAGTTATCCTCAAATAATCTCGGAACCAGAACCAATTAAATAATATCAGAACATGAGTAAGTTTAAAAAGAAGAAAAAAGGATTACCTGCTATTTCTACAGCATCTTTACCTGATATTGTATTTATGTTGTTATTCTTTTTTATGGTATCAACTACTATGAGAGAAACTGATTTACTAATTAAAAAACCACT
>NZ_JBFLKT010000289.1:0-7333 GCF_040883305.1 Lutibacter sp. | reverse complement strand
TTCCTTCGGTAACAAGCACTGGTGAACGAGAATTTCCTCTAACTGCTCCAATAGCAATATCGCAACGCATTAAAGCCTTTTGCAACGTTTTTGGTTGAATGGTTGATGTGTATATAGGTCTTCCTAAATTGTGTTGTAAACTTCTTAATTTGGTTAATGAATTATCAAAAATCTTCACATTAGCACCTAAACCTATTGCTGAACGTGCAGCAAATTCAGCAACCGTTCCTGCACCTAAAATTACAACTTCGGTAGGAGGTACTCCACTAATATTTCCTAAAAGCAACCCGCTACCTTCTTTATCTTTACTCATCATTTCAGCAGCAATTAAAATAGAGGCTGTTCCTGCAATTTCACTTAAAGATTTTACTACAGAAAAGACCCCGTGTTCATCTCTAATAAAATCAAATGCCACAGCTGTGATGCGTTTGCTTGCTAATGCTTCAAAATATTTTTTGGTTTGTGTTTTAAGTTGCAATGCAGAAAATAAAATGCTTTGCGGATTTATTAATTGTATTTCATCTAAAGAAGGTGGTTCAACTTTTAAAATAATATGACAACCAAAAACTTCTTTAACATTGTAAGAAATTTTTGCACCAGCTTCAGAATATTCGTTGTCAGAAAAATTAGCACCTTCACCTGCACCTGTTTCAATAATAAATTTATGACCTTGATTTGTTAATGCAGCAACAGCATCTGGCGTTAAGCAAACACGCTTTTCCTGATAATGTGTTTCTTTTGGAATTCCAATAACAAGCGAACCTTTTTGTTTTGTAATTTCTAAGGTTTCTTCCTGTGGAATTAGCTCTTGCTGGCTAAATGGTGAAGTAATTTTTTTACTCATTATTTTTAACTTCTATGGTTCTTAGCTGATTTTCGGTTGCAGTAATTTTAATTATTACTGAGTTTAAAGGTAGTAAATTTTCTACTTTATTTGGCCATTCTACCAAACACCAGTTGTTACTGTAAAAATATTCTTCAATTCCCATATCCATAGCTTCCTCTTCTTTATTAATTCTATAAAAATCGAAATGATAAACTTTTTCATTTTTTGAAGTATGGTATTCGTTCACCAACGAAAAAGTAGGGGAGCTAACATTGTCTATTACATCTAATTGTTTCACAATTTCTTTTATAAGCGTTGTTTTACCAACACCCATTTCTCCATAAAAAAGCAATACTTTATGCTTAGAAAATTCAAGAACTTCTTTGGCAATTTCAGGAAGTTGTTGGAGTGTGTAATTTTTAATCATATGTTTTAATTATTGTTTAATCGTTTATAAGTAAATGTCATTGCAATGAAATGAAGCAATCTCTTTGTTAGAAACAGATTACTTCGTCGTTAACTCTCCTAGTAAAGACATTTATTAAGCACTGTTTAATTGCAATCATTATGCAGCAAATTTTATTTAGAACTTTTTGTCATTCCTGAGACCCACTTGTTTAAAGGAAATTTTTGATTTAATAATCTAATCAAGCTAATAATAAATGATAATGAGGCCCTGAAATAAATTCAGGGTGACTTTATTTATTCAACCTTTAACCATTATAAACTTATTTAGGTACAAATATAGCACATGGAATTATCATTTCCTCTAAAGAAATTCCTCCATGTTGATACGTATTTCTATAATATTTTACAAAATGATTGTAATTATTAGGGTATGCGAAGAAATAATCTTCTTTTGCAAAAATAAAAGAACTATTCATGCTTAAAGAAGGTAACAAAATATCTTTTGGATTTTTAACAGCAAAAACTTCTTTATCTTCATATGAAAGGCTTTTACCAGTTTTGTATCTTAAATTAGAGCTGATATTTTTATCGCCAATAACTTTTGAAGGTGTTTTAGAATTTATGGTTCCGTGGTCTGTTGTAATAATTAATTTTAAGCCTAATTTTTGTGCTTTTTGAATCATTTCTAACAACGGCGAATTTAAAAACCAACTATTTGTTAAAGATCTGTAAGCTTTATCGTCACTTGCTAATTCTTTAATAACCTCCATTTCGGTTTTTGCGTGAGAAATCATATCCACAAAATTGTACACAATAACGGTTAAGTCATTTTCTTTTATAGTATTAAAACTGTCTGCTAATTGTTTACCGGATTTTAAATTGGTAATCTTATAATATTCAAATTTTATGTGCTCTCTAAGTCGTTGTAATTGCGCTTCTAAAAATTCTTTTTCATATAAGTTTTTACCACCTTCGTCGGTATCATTTTTCCAAAAATCTGGATGTTTTTGTTCCATTTCTAAGGGCATTAAGCCAGAGAAAATTGAATTTCTAGCATACTGTGTTGCAGTTGGTAAAATACTTAAATAGGGAACTTCGAACTGTTTTTTGTAGTATTTGGTGATGGTTTTTTCAATAATATTAAATTGATCGTAGCGTAAATTATCAATGACTACTAAAAGTGTTCCTTTTGAAGTTTTAACTTCGGGAACAATAATTTTTTTAAACAAGGTGTTCGATAAAATTGGAGCTTCTTCAGGATTTTGAACCCAATCTTGATAATTTTTTTTAATGAATTTAAAGAATAGTGCATTTGCTTCTTGTTTCTGACTTTCAAGAATTTCCACCATTCCAGAATCGCTGATATTTTCAAGTTCTAACTCCCAATAAACTAATTTTTTATAAACAGTAATCCATTCCTTGTAAGAATTTACCATAGCTAAATCCATTGCTATTTTTCTAAATTCTTGTTGGTAATTAGAAGTGGTTTTTTCTGAAACTAAGCGAGAATGATCTAAATTCTTTTTAAGACTAAGTAAAATTTGATTAGGATTTACGGGTTTTATAAGGTAATCGGCAATTTTATTTCCAATGGCATCTTCCATAATATATTCCTCTTCGCTTTTGGTAATCATAACAACAGGAAGATTTGCGCTTTTACTTTTAATTTCAGCTAAGGTTTCTAATCCGCTTAAGCCAGGCATATTTTCATCTAAAAAAACAATATCGTAATTGTTTTCTTCACATAAAACAATGGCATCAGCGCCATTATTACATTTTGTAACTACATATCCCTTTTTTTCTAAAAATAGAATGTGTGGTTTTAATAAATCAATTTCATCATCTACCCATAAAATACTTATTTCACTCATATTGTTTGTTATCTTTGTAGTATTAAAAATAAAATAATTGTTTTGAACGAAAAAAGCACGAACAAACTTAAAATATTAAACGATCCAATTTACGGTTTTATTACTATTCCAAATGCTTTAATATACGATTTAATAGAACATCCTTATTTTCAACGTTTAAGAAGGATTTCTCAAATGGGTTTATCGCATTTGGTATATCCTGGAGCGCATCATACACGGTTTCATCATGCGTTGGGTTGTATGCATTTAATGCAAAAAACGGTTCGAATCTTAAAATTTAAGGGTGTTGAAATTTCAGAAAAAGAAGCAAATGCACTTTATATAGCCATTTTATTGCACGATATTGGTCACGGACCATTTTCACATGCATTAGAACAAAGTATTGCTTCAGGAATTCATCATGAAACAATTTCGTTAAAAATTATGGAAGCTTTAAACATAGAGTTTAAAGGAAAATTAACTTTAGCAATCACAATTTTTAGGGGAGATTATAATCGTAAATTCTTTTATCAATTAATTGCCAGTCAATTAGATATGGATCGTTTGGACTATTTAAAAAGAGATAGTTTTTATACAGGTGTTTCTGAAGGAAATATAAATTCTGAACGCTTAATTACCATGCTAAATGTAAAAAATGATGATTTGGTTGTTGAAGAAAAAGGGATTTATTCAGTAGAAAAATTTATTGTTGCAAGACGTTTGATGTATTGGCAGGTTTATTTGCACAAAACCGGTTTGGGGGCTGAGAAATTATTAGAAAAAGTTCTTTTACGAGCTAAAGAATTGGTGTTAAAAGGGACTAAATTACCTGCAAGTAAGGCATTTAATTATTTTTTAAGCAATCAAATAAACCAAGAAAATTTTAATTCAGATACGCTTAAAATATTCGCAAAATTAGATGATTATGATGTGTTAGCTTCCATTAAGGAATGGATTTCTAATAAGGATTTAATTCTTTCAAAATTATCTGAGAGTTTAATTAATAGAAAATTACCGAAAGTTGAATTGCAAAATCATCCATTTTCAAATGAAGAAATTGAGACTGTAAAACAACAGATGAAAAAGACCTATAATTTAAATGACGATGAAGTAAATTATTTGGTTTATAGTGGTAAAATTAGCAACCAAGCTTATGATTCAACAAAGAATACCATAAAATTAGTGTTTAAAAATGGAGATATTAAAGATGTTATTGAAGCATCAGATCATTTAAATATTCAGGCACTATCTAAACCAGTAGACAAGTATTACTTGTGTTATCCTAAGAAATAGGTATAGTGATTCTTTTTTTTTACTTTTGCAACAATGAAATTCACAGCAAGTCAAATAGCAGAAATTTTAGGAGGAGATATTGTGGGGAATGCAGACGTGGAAGTTTATAAACTTTCTAAAATAGAAGAGGGAGAAAAAGGTTCGTTAACTTTTTTATCCAATCCAAAATATACGTCATATATTTATTCAACAAAAGCATCTATTGCAATTGTTGGTAAACATTTTATTCCTGAAAAGGAGTATAAAACAACACTTATAAAAGTTGATGATGCGTACCAATCTTTTGCATTATTGTTGGAATATTACAATCAGGCAAAGTTACAAAAGACAGGTATAGAAGAGCCTTCATTTATAGCAAAAAGCGCCAAAATTTTAGAAGATATTTACGTTGGAGCATTCGCATATATTGGAAATGATGTAAGTATTGGGAAGAATGCAAAAATTTATCCGAATGTTTATATTGGAGATAATGTAAAAATTGGAGATAATGTAATTCTATTTTCAGGAGCTAAAATATATTCTGAAACCGAAATTGGTAATAATTGTGTTGTAAATTCAGGAGCAATTATTGGCGCAGACGGATTTGGTTTTGCACCAAGTAAAAATGGTGTTTACGACAAAATTCCTCAAATTGGGAATGTAATAATTGAAGATTATGTTGATATTGGTGCGGCAACAACAATTGATAGGGCAACCTTAGGTTCAACAATAATAAGAGAAGGTGTAAAGTTAGACAACCAAATTCAGGTTGCACATAATGTGGAAATTGGTAAAAATACTGTAATCGCGGCACAAACAGGCATTGCAGGTTCTTCAAAAATTGGAGAAAACTGTATGATTGGCGGACAAGTTGGTATTGCCGGACATTTAACAATTGGAAACAATGTAAGAATACAAGCACAATCTGGTATTGGTAAGAACATAAAAGATGATGAAATTATTCAAGGCACACCTGCATTTGGGTATTCAGATTTTAATAAGTCGTATGTTTATTTTAAAAAATTACCAAGTATTGTGGCAACACTAAATAGTTTAGAAAAAAAAGTAAAAGCTTTAAAAGAAAAATATGAGTACTAAACAAAAAACAATTAAAAATGAGGTAACACTCTCAGGAGTTGGTTTGCATACAGGGAATAAAGTTACAATGACTTTTAAACCAGCACCAATAAATTATGGGTATGCTTTTGTTAGAATTGATTTGGAAGGAGAACCTGTAATTGAAGCAAGTGCAGAATATGTTGTAAATACACAACGTGGTACAAATTTAGAAAAGAGAGGTGTTTTTGTAAATACATCTGAGCACGTATTGGCAGCAGTTGTTGCCTTGGATATTGATAATATTTGTATTGAAATAAATAGTGCGGAACCTCCAATAATGGATGGTTCTTCCAAGCAGTTTATTGAAGCACTCGAAAAAGCTGGAATTCAAGAACAAGAAGCCGAAAGAGAGGAATATATTGTTAAAGAAATAATTTCTTACAAAGATGAAGAAACTGGTAGTGAAATTATTTTAATGCCTTCAGATGAGTACCAAATTACAGCAATGGTAGATTTTGGAACAAAAGTTTTAGGTACGCAAAATGCCACTTTAAATTCGTTAAAAGATTTTAAAAAGGAAATTTCAGATGCACGTACTTTTAGTTTTTTACATGAGCTTGAAATGTTGTTAGACAACGATTTAATTAAAGGTGGAGATTTAAATAATGCCATTGTTTATGTAGATAAAGAAATCTCAGAGGCAACTATGACCAAATTGAAGAAAGCCTTTAACAAAGATACGCTAACTGTAAAGCCTAATGGGATTTTAGATAATTTAACATTACGCTGGGCTAATGAAGCTGCACGACATAAATTGTTAGATGTAATTGGAGATTTAGCTTTAGTAGGCACCAGAATTAAAGGAAAAGTTATTGCAAATAAACCCGGGCATTTAATAAATACCATATTTGCTAAAAAACTTCAAAAAATTATTAAACAAGAAAAAAGAAATAAAGTTCCAACTTTTGATTTAAATCAGCCACCATTAATGGATATTCATGAAATAATGAATATTTTACCACACAGGCCTCCATTTTTATTAATAGATAGAATTATTGAACTTTCAGATAAACACGTTGTGGGAATGAAAAATGTTACAATGAATGAAGATTTTTTTGTTGGACATTTTCCTGGAGCACCAGTAATGCCTGGAGTATTGCAAGTTGAAGCGATGGCACAATGTGGCGGAGTTTTAGTGTTGAGTACGGTGCCAGACCCAGAAAACTATTTAACATATTTTATGAAAATGGATAATGTTAAATTTAAACAAAAAGTATTGCCAGGAGATACCTTAATATTTAAAGCCGAATTAATATCTCCTATCAGACGTGGTATTTGTCATATGCAATCTTACGGATATGCAAATGGGAAATTAGTTGTTGAAGCTGAATTAATGGCGCAAATTGCAAAAAAACCTAAAGAATAATGAATCAACCTTTAGCATATATACATCCAGGTGCCAAAATTGCCACCAACGTAGTAGTTGAACCTTTTACAACAATTCATAATAATGTTATTATTGGCTCTGGAACTTGGATTGGATCTAATGTAACCATTATGGAAGGTGCAAGAATTGGAAAAAATTGTAGAATTTTTCCAGGAGCAGTAATTTCTGCAATTCCACAAGATTTAAAATTTGAGGGTGAGGATTCTTTAGCAATAATAGGTGATAATACAACCATTAGAGAGTGTTGTACCATTAATAGAGGAACCAAAGCCTTAGGAAAAACAGAGATTGGAGACAATTGTTTAATCATGGCAACATCACACATTGCACACGATTGTGTAATAGGAAATAATTGTATTTTGGCCAACGGTTCTGTAATTGCTGGACATGTTACTATTGGAGATTTTGCAATATTAAGCGGATTGGTAGCAGTGCATCAATTTATCCATATTGGAGAACATGCAATGGTTT
>NZ_JBFLKT010000288.1:0-6088 GCF_040883305.1 Lutibacter sp. | reverse complement strand
GCACTTCCATTAGTTGGAGCGGTTACCACTCTTCCAAGTGAAGCATTCACTTCATTTACACTTAAAGCAAAACAACTTACCCACTTTAATATTTGACGAAACTTAACATCAGTATTTCTAATGGCACGTAACCATTCTTCGGGATTACTGTAAATGCTATCTTCCTTTAATTTTTGATGCATGTCAAAAGCGCGTCTTCTAACTTTTAATCCGCCGGGTAACAGGCCTTCTGTATGGCAACCAATATACATGCATTCCAACATTGTATCCCAAATACGTTGAATTTCAAAATCAATTTCAGTATCTGTTCTTAAAGAGCGTTCGTTTTCTAAAACAATTTCAGAAATTTTTAATTGTTGTTGCTTACAATAGAACTCTAATTCTGTCGCTTTTTGAATTGAATAAGGAAATGTTTTAAAAATCGCAATATTTTCTTTGGCATGAATTAATTCTTCTCTTACTACAAAACCACCACCAATAGAGTAGTAGGTATCTGTTGAAATTTCAGAAGTGTTGTTAAATCCAGTAAATTTTATTGCATTTGAATGAAATGGTAAAAACTCTTTATTAAAAATAATATCAGTTACCGGTTTAAAATTAATAGTAAAAGCATTTCCAATTTTTAATTGCTGTGTTGCTTTAATTTTAGAAACTAGAGGTGTTATTTCTTCTGTTGGAATATATTCTGGATCAGCACCTGATAAACCCAAAATTATAGCCAAATCTGTTGCATGGCCTTTTCCTGTTAAAGATAACGATCCATACAAATCTACTTTTACGGAAGTAATTTCTGAAAAAAGATTTTCTTTTTTTAAATGATTAATCCATCTTTCCGCAGCTCTCCAAGGACCTAATGTATGAGAACTCGAAGGTCCAACACCAATTTTTAGCATATCAAAAATAGAAATACACTCCATTATATAGTTTTAATTTAAGCCGTAAATATATAGTATTGATAAATATTTGTGTCATTTTTAATAAAATATTTATATAGATTTAGGTAGCTAATAATGACAATCTAAACTTAAATATAATTGAATTATGACATATTGACATAAAATTTGTAATGGCATAATCATTGTCTAATTGTTAGTGTAAGTTTAAAAAAATTAAATAATAAAAATATATAATTATGAGTAAGATTATAGGAATTGATTTAGGAACTACCAACTCTTGTGTTTCAGTAATGGAAGGTAATGAGCCGGTTGTAATTCCTAATGCAGAAGGAAAAAGAACTACACCTTCTATTGTAGCATTTATTGAAGGTGGTGAACGTAAAGTTGGAGATCCAGCAAAAAGACAAGCGGTTACAAACCCTTTAAAAACCATTTATTCTATTAAACGTTTTATGGGTAATAAATATTCTGAATCTAAAATGGAAGCAGAACGTGTACCTTATAAAGTGGTAAAAGGAGATAATGATACACCACGTGTTGATATTGATGGAAGATTATACACTCCACAAGAAATTTCAGCAATGATTCTTCAAAAAATGAAGAAAACTGCGGAAGATTATTTAGGTACTGAAGTTTCTGAAGCAGTTGTAACTGTGCCAGCATATTTTAACGATGCACAACGTCAGGCTACAAAAGAAGCAGGTGAAATTGCAGGTTTAAAAGTAAGTCGTATTATAAACGAACCAACTGCTGCGGCATTGGCTTATGGTATGGACAAAAAAGGAGTTGATCAAAAAATAGTTGTTTTTGACTTTGGTGGAGGAACACATGATGTTTCAATATTAGAATTAGGAGATGGTGTTTTTGAAGTACTTTCAACTGATGGAGATACACACTTAGGTGGAGATGATGTTGATCAAAAAATTATTGATTGGTTAGCTGAAGAGTTTGAAGCTGAAGAAAATATGGATTTACGTAAAGATCCAATGGCTTTACAACGTTTAAAAGAAGCCGCTGAAAAAGCGAAGATTGAATTGTCATCTTCCGCAAAAACAGAAATTAATTTACCTTATGTTACAGCTACGGCTTCAGGACCAAAACACTTGGTACGTAGTTTAACAAAAGCAAAATTTGAACAATTAATTGATGATTTAATTAAAAGAACAATTGAACCTTGTAAAACAGCATTAAAAGGTGCTGGTTTAACAACTGGTGATATTGATGAAATTATTTTAGTAGGTGGTTCAACGCGTATTCCTGCGGTTGTTGAAGCAGTTGAAAAATTCTTTGGAAAAGCACCATCAAAAGGTGTAAATCCAGATGAGGTTGTTGCAATTGGAGCAGCTATTCAAGGTGGAGTTTTAACTGGAGATGTAAAAGATGTATTGTTATTAGACGTTACACCTTTATCTTTAGGTATCGAAACTATGGGTAATGTAATGACTAAGTTAATTGAAGCGAACACTACAATTCCAACTAAAAAGTCGCAAGTATTCTCAACGGCTGCAGATAACCAACCGTCAGTAGAAATTCATGTGTTACAAGGTGAACGCGCAATGGCAGCGGATAATAAAACAATTGGTCGTTTTCATTTAGATGGAATTCCACCAGCACAAAGAGGTACTCCACAAATTGAAGTAACTTTTGATATTGATGCGAACGGAATTATCCATGTAACTGCAACAGATAAAGCAACAAATAAAACGCAAGATATTAGAATTGAAGCTTCTTCTGGGTTAACTGAAGATGAAATCAAAAAAATGAAAGCAGATGCTGAAGCAAATGCTGATGCGGATAAAAACGCAAAAGAAGTTGCGGAAAAAATTAATGGAGCAGACTCTATGATTTTCCAAACAGAAAAACAATTAAAAGAATTTGGTGAAAAATTATCAGCTGATAAAAAAGATCCAATTGAAGCTGCTTTAACTGAACTTAAAAAAGCACACGAATCTAAAGATATTGCACAAATTGATGCTGCAATGGAAAAGATAAACGAAGCTTGGAAAGTAGCAAGTGAAGAAATGTACAAAGCACAACAAGAAGGTCAAGCTCAAGGAGCTCCAACTGGAGAACCATCTGATAACGGACAGCCTAAAAATGAGGGAGATAATGTAGAGGATGTGGACTTTGAAGAAGTAAAAGAAGATAAGTAATCTTACTTTTAAAATAAATTTAAAAACTGTCAAAGGGTAAAACTTTTAGACAGTTTTTTTTTGGTTAAAAATTTAGCTAAATACGTATTTTATTTAAGGTGTAACTAAAGTGTTACTTTGAAAAAACCTCATTATGTTGTTCTTGTACTCTTATAAAAGTTGTTCTTTTTGTTAGTTCTTTTAATTTGCTAGCTCCAACATAGGTACAGGTTGAACGAAGACTACCTAAAAAATCTTGCACAGTATTTTCAACGGCACCTCTAAAGGGTACTTCAACAGTTTTTCCTTCAGAAGCTCTGTAATTTGCAACACCACCAACGTGTTTATTCATTGCGGTTTCTGAACTCATACCATAAAATTGTTTGTATTTTTCACCATTAATTTCTATAGTTTTTCCGCCACTTTCTGTGTGTCCAGCTAACATTCCTCCTAACATTACAAAATCTGCACCACCACCAAAAGCTTTAGCAATATCTCCTGGAATTTTACATCCACCATCCGAAACTATTTGTCCGCCCAAACCATGTGCAGCATCTGCACATTCAATAATTGCAGAAAGTTGTGGATAGCCAACACCGGTTTTTACACGGGTTGTACAAACAGATCCTGGGCCAATACCAACTTTTATAATATCTGCACCGGCTAGTAATAATTCTTCAACCATTTCACCAGTTACAACATTGCCAGCCATAATCACTTTTTCTGGATATTTTTTTCGGGTTTGTTTTACAAAACTTACAAAATGTTCTGAATAGCCATTTGCTACGTCGATACAAATAAATTTTATTTGTGGATGGTTGTTTAAAATTGTCGCAAGTTTTATCGAGTCTGGTTTACCAGTTCCGGTACTAACAGCAAAATAATCTATATACTCTGAAGGAATAGATTTTATAAAATCAGACCATTGTTGGAATGTATAATGTTTATGAATAGCAGTAAATATTTTATGTTTTGCAAGTTCCGTTGCCATTTCAAAAGTACCGACAGTATCCATATTTGCCGCCATTATTGGAATGCCATTCCATTTATATTTACTATGTAAAAAAGTAAAATTTCTATCTAAAGTTACCTGTGATCTTGAGCTTAATGTTGACCTTTTTGGACGAATCATTACATCTTTAAATCCTAATTTTAATCCTGTTTCAATTCTCATACTACCTTTTAAATAATTTTTTAAACAATTATACTTTTTCCTTTACTAATTTTAGAGGCATCATTATCAAAATAAAAATCTATTCTTCCAACATTTAATCCATAACATCCTACTTGATTTACCAACACATTTTCTCCAATACTATTTTTTGTAATTGTAGGTTTAGGTAAAAAAGTATGTGTATGTCCACCAATAATTAAGTCAATATCTTTTGTTTTTGAAGCTAAGATTAAATCCCCAATTTTATTTTCATTTTTATAGTGATATCCTAAATGTGAAAGGCAAATGACTAAATCACATTTTTTTTCTTCTTTTAAAATTCGACTCATATCTTGTGCTATTTCAATAGGATCCAGATATTTAGTTTCTTTGTACATTTTCGGATCAACTAAGCCTTCTAATTCAACACCTAAACCAAAAACGCCAATTTTTATTCCATCTTTTATAAATACTTTATAAGGTTCTATGGAATTTTCTAAAATAGTATCTTTAAAATTGTAATTAGCTGATAAAAAATCAAATTTAGCGTTTGGTAATTGTGCAAAGAGTCCTTCAATACCATTATCAAAATCGTGATTTCCAATTGTTGCAGCGTCATATTTAAGCATACTCATTAGTTTAAACTCCAATTCTCCACCATAAAAGTTAAAAAAAGGTGTTCCTTGAAAAATGTCTCCAGCATCCAATAATAAGGTGTTTGGATTTTCTTTTCTAATGTTTTCTATTAAAGTTGCGCGTCTAGCTACACCACCTTGGTTTGGAGTTTTATAATGATCGCTTGGAAAAGGTTCTATATGGCTATGTGTATCATTTGTATGTAAAATAGTAATGTGTTTTGATGTTTTTTTTGCAAATGATTGTAAAGACAAACCACCCAAAGTTAAAAAAGCTGTTGCTGCTGTTGATTGTTGTATAAAATTTCTTCTCTTCATTTGTAGCTATTTATTAATTTTCTAATCTAAATCTTCCGTCTAAATTAGTTTTAAGGGTGTCGGTTTCTTTAAAATAATCTATAATGGCATTTCTAAACTTATAATCTAAATTTATAATAGAGACAGGATCTTTAAAAAAGGTCATATTATCACCACCATTTTGAAGATAATCAGAGGTTAACACAAAATATGTAGCATTATTCTCTAAAGGTTTGTTATTAATTTTCAGCGAATATCCAGTTTTAGTAATAGCTAAATTAATGTGTTTAGAAAGCGGGTGCGCTTTCTTATTTTCGATTAAATAAGTTACAAGTTCTTTAATTTTGTCGGCTGTTAATTCAACAACAACTAAACTGTTTTCAAAAGGCATTAGATTAAAAGCGTGTTCCATTTTAACGTCGCCTTTTGTAATTCCTGCTCTAATACCTCCATAATTAAACAATGCGAAATCTATATTTTTGTTAGTTCTTGAGTTAAAAACAGGATTGGCTCTTTGATAACATAAATCTGCCATTAAATTACCTAAAGTACTTTCTAATGAACCATCGGTTCTAACTAAATTTATTGCTGTATAAGTAAGCACAGTATTCATTTCTGTCGCCACTTTTTGTTTGTAGGGTTCAATAAAATCTTCAATTTCTTTTACGGACTCAATTTCCTGATTAATTGGTAATAATTTTCCTTCAATCTTAACCACCTGTTGTGGTTCATTTTTACAACTAATTATAAGTAGAACTGTAAATAATGAAATAATAAAATTTTTCATTGTTGAAATACTAATGATTTTAATTAATTTTGTGACTCAACGGTAAATATAAATGATTTTTACAGGAATTAAACGAAAAAGTAATCAATTATTTTTTAACAAAAAAGTTAAAGAATGGTTAGCAGATTCAGCTGAAAGCCCTTCAAAAAAAATAAAAAATGTACTTATTGTATTGGATGATATTTCTT
>NZ_JBFLKT010000287.1:0-4282 GCF_040883305.1 Lutibacter sp. | reverse complement strand
TTTGTCAAAATCAGCTTTTGCTCTAATATCAACTACGTGATATTTTGCTAAAAAAGCAGGGATATCAGTTTCAGCTGCTGGAGCACCAGTAACAAACTTTTCACCATCAGCATTTGTAATTATGTTAGGAATGTCATATCCATTATTTACCATATAATTTTTTAAGGTAGTAAAAGCAGGTTCTTGTACTATAGTAGGGTCATCGCCACCACCATCACAAGATGTTAAAACTAATAAGAATCCGATTAATAATAATGATATTTTTTTCATGATTTGAGTGTTTTGAATGTTTTGTTTGTTTGTTTGTTTGTTTGTTTGTTTGTTTATTTGTGAAATTGTTTATGTTTAATTATTCTGAAAGTGGATAATTTTGAATTTCTTTAGCTGAAAAACCATTTAAGTTTTTTGCTACTAAAGCTGAGTTGATATAACTGTTAGATCCATAAGCTAAATTAGATACGTTGTATCCTAAAACCTGTAAATATGCAACAGCATAAGCCGCAGATTGACCAGTAGAACAGTTAACTAATATGTTTTTGTCAGCTGGTAACGTATAAAGATTTGTTGTAGAAGCTAGTGTTTTTGGTTGGTATTGAACCGCTCCTTTTAGATGACCTAAATTGTAAGTATCGGCATCTGTATAACTAACTACAAAATAATCTGCAGGATTTTCAAATGCTACTTCTGCTTTTACAATAAATTCTTTATAAGGTTTTTCAAATGCAGCTTTTATACGTTCTTTTAATATTTCTTGTGCATCGGTTTTACCAGTTGATAATGCAGGTGTACTACCTTTTTCAGGCATTGGATTTGATGTAGTTTCTACTTGGTCTGCAAAAGTATCTGTTGAATTTTTTACCCAGATATTTTGAGCCAGTTCACTATCCCAAGAACTCATTCCCCATTTTAAGTTAAATACATTATTATACCCTGCAAGTCTTAATAAACCAGCATAATAAGCGGCAGACTGACCAGAATAACATACAATTGTAATTTTTTCAAAAGATGCTGGGTCAATTTCGTTTTCAAAATAGGTTAGTAATTCTGGACCTTTTACATTTACTGAATTTTTAATATGTCCATAATCAAACCAACTTTCACTTCTAATATCTAAAACTAAGTACCCTTTGTTTTTAAGGTTATCTTTAATTTCTGGAGCTTCAATTATTGCTGGAGCTAATTCACTATTAATAAAGTTACCATTTGCTTCTAAATATTGAACCAATAGTTCAAATTCTGATGGGTCGGACTGAACTGTTTGTTCATTCTTTTTAAAGCTACTTAATATAGTTATAGCTATAAAAAATACTGTTAAATATGATATTGTTTTTTTCATTCTTTAAGTAATTTTAATTTATTAATTTGTACTAATTGTTACACCAAAATTACTTATGAAAAGGTAGTTTTTTTATGACTTTTATCAGTAAAATCTTATTAATAATTAGTCTGTTTAGTTACCTAAGTTACATAAGTAAATAATTGATATACAATATTTTAAAAAATATTTTACAGGTTTTTGTAATCTAATTTTTTAAGGTGTTATATTTTAAACTTTAAACTTGTTTTTTTGATTTAATTTTTATCAAAAAGCAGGGTCTTTTTGTGTTAAAGAACGCTTAAAAATTGAACAAAAAAAAGCTGTTTTAGAAATAAAACAGCTTTAAATAATTAAACTAACAACCGCCTTCAACAGGCATTTTCTTTTTCTTTTTTATTGGAATTACTTTTTTAGGAGGAGCTTTTACAACCGGCTTAGGTTTTGGTTTTTGAGCAGCCTTTTTTATAGATTCATTTATAAATGCATTAATATCTGCCACAGATTTTTCTACTGTAATATTTTTAGAAATTAATTCATTTTGAGTGTAGCTATTATTAATGGCAGCAATTTTTAGATTTTTATAACCAAGTTGATAAAGTACCATAAATGGTGCAACTACATCATTTGGATTAGAACTATATAAAACTATTGTTTTATTTTCCTCTTGTAATTTATTAAAAATTGAAGCGTTTTCTTCGTTTAAAATTTCAGGAGCATAAATATTAATAGCATTAGTTAAATGTCCTTTTTGAAATTCGAATTCATTTCTGGTATCAACTAAAACATACTCTTTATTTTCAATACCTTCTAATGAAATTAAATAGTTATCTGTTGTAATATTTTCTAACGTAGTTTTTGAATTTATAGCATACATATGGGCTGGTCTTTTATAAGTTAAAAGTCCAATAAGTACAACCAAAATAAAAAGTACCGATGCTATTGATATTCGTTTTGTTTTTTCTAATTCTTTCATCTGTCTATATTATTTTTTGTTAACAACTAACAACCACCCTCAACAGGCATTTTCTTTTTCTTTTTTATTGGAATTACCTTTTTAGGAATTACTTTTTTTACAACCGGTTTTTCTACCACCTTAATTTGTTCTGGATAAACTACTCCAAAAAACATACTAGCAGATTTTCTGAATGCATACAAGTCAAATTCTTGAGCTGCCATATTTTCAGTTGGAATAGGCGGATTAATTATAGTTTTATACCAATTGTTAATTCCTCCTTTTAAAACTTTAAGATTTTTGAAGTTTAATCTGTTCCCAAGAATCCAGGCTTGATCTGCGTAAAAATTATCGTTTGAAAAAAGAACTACATCATATTGTGTTTGATTTAAATACATTATAGAGTCTTCATCCAACAATTTTTTTAGAGGGATGTTGATGGCATTAGGTAAGGAATATTTGCTAAATTCTGCTTCGCTTCTAACGTCAATCAATAAAAAAGAAGGATCCTGACCTATTATTTTATCAGCTAATTCATCGGTTGAAATATACCTTTCTGGACTAACCGAATTACTTAATAACTCATCAGGGTTTATACCTTCATGTTTTTCATATTTAGGTAATAAAACTAATCCACCTGCAAGTACTACAAATATTATGGCTAATATTGTGTACCTAAATGATAAAAATTTTGCTGTTTTTCTATTAACCATTTTAGTTTTTTTTATCTTAATAAAATATTTTTTTAACTCTTTTTCTAATCATATCAGAAGTTGCAAAAGCTACAATTGCTATTATGGTAAATATAAAAGCAAACCAATACCTATTTACACCTAAAGAATCCATTAAAGTAATGTTGCCTTCAAAATATCCATCGTAAATTGGTTCAAATACGGTATATAATTCAGAAAATATAAAGATTCCAACCATAATTCCAATTACATAAACTATGGCATCAATTTTACCAATTGCAACTGCACATAAACTTGTTCCTGGACAAAAACCTGCAGCTACAAATCCCACACCCATAATAACACCACCAATAATAGCTCCCCAAAAATATGTTGGATGAATATATAATTGCTCCATGTTTAAAAAACCAAGATAATCCATGTATAAAATACCGATTAATGCTACTAATGCGGCTGTAAAAAACACTTTTAATACTGCAAAATCGTATCCATAAAATACTCCTGCTAATTTTCTAGAGGAAGAAAACCCAGAGGATTCTAAAATAAATCCGAAGAAAATTCCTATTAGTATTGCTATAATATTGTTCCACTCGTAAGGAATTACTCCATTAGGAATTAAAGGTCCCATATATTTTTTATTTTTTAATTATTAAATCCAATTTTTTCTAAAGAAATATGCTACCAGGAATCCTGTTCCAAAAATAGCCAACATAGTTATAAAGCCACCTGTTGATAATACTGCCATTCCACTTAATGCGGCACCACTTGTACAACCACGTGCAATTTGTGCACCTATTCCAAATAAAATACCACCACCTAAGGCAAATATTAATCTTCTTTTGCTTGAAATTTTAGGTGAATGCTGTACTCTCCAACCGATTCTACCTGCTAATCCGCCAGAAATAAATGCACCAATTAAAACGCCGAGTGCTTCAAAAACCAACCAAGAATTAAGAGGTGATTTTTCTTCTTTTACAAACTTACTGTAATAGGCATTGTTTTCTGCATGGTTTGAAGCCAATGCATCAACAATTGTTACTACACCACTTTTCATTGCACCACTGGCGCCTAAGCCTCTTCCAGTCATATAAAAAGTAAAAAGTATTAATATTCCAAGTAGAAAACCTCCAAAATAAGGATTCCAATATATGTGTTTGTTTTTTTGATTGTCTATATTCATAATTTACTTTTTTTAATAAAGGTATCGGGTAATTTGTCCGGCTTCAACCATTACAAATCTAAAAACCAACCCACCAATTAATACTAATAATGCTGGTATTGCCACAGGAATTTTATAACCAATAAGTTCTGTAAGTTCTA
>NZ_JBFLKT010000286.1:0-14318 GCF_040883305.1 Lutibacter sp. | reverse complement strand
TTCTTGATTTGTTAATTTGGCTTTTTTAGATTTCCAAGAACTGTAATCGCCATAATCGTGATTTCCCAATACTGCAAACTTACCAGTAGTTGCTTTTAATTGCTTAAAAACAGTGCTCCAACCTTTTAATTCCCAGGCATAATTGTTCACCAAATCTCCTGTAAAAAAAATAAAGTCGGGTTTTAACTCATTTATTGTAAGAATTGCCCTCTCTAAAATATGATATCTAAAATTAAAACTTCCTAAATGAAGATCTGAAATATGAACTATCTTCAATCCTTCTAAATCATTTTCTAATTTTTTAAACCTAATTGTAACTTTATGTGTTTTAAAGCGATATAAGGCTCTAAAAATACTATAAACGATTATAAAAAAAGGTAAAAATCCAGCAAATAAACCCATAAATGAAACTACAATTAAAGAAACTGCATCAGATAAAAAAGTATTGGTTATATTAATTATGGTGCTAAAAATTATAAAAATTAATTTGGGGATTAAAGACGAAATTACCAACCCATATAACCAGGAAGTAATTAATTGTTTTCTGTGTGGATTAAATGCATTTAGGTTTACTTTTAAAAAAATAATTGAACTAATTAAACCTATAGTAAAGAGCCAAAAAAAAATATAAATTAATATTTTTAAAAAAGAAAAAGGAATTAGTTGTGTTATAGAAAGCAACCAATAAAAAGTAACTACATCAATAATAAGAATTAACAAACACAATAAAATTATAATATAAAGTGGATAACTTCGCATACAATTTATGTTTTTTTATTTCTACGTTTATCTTTTATTGCCCAGTAAATTCCTTTAACACCAGCCACCCAATTATCGTACATAAAAATAAGTGTAATTTCTTCAATAGTTTCTAATATTCCTATCAGAATCATTACATAAAATAGCCAGTAAATTGGTTCAAAAAACAACAACCAAAGTATAAAAGCGCTTTGTACAATGGCAGATAATTTTGCTAAATATGTGTGAAATGCGGTTGCCTTTCCATATTTTATAAAAGCAATTAACATTTGAATAAGGTAGGGAGAAAATGAAATAATTATTAACACATAATTAGTTTTAATAAAATCATACTCAAAAATTAAAATTCCTATCAAACCAAGTGTAAACGTAATTTGATCTCCAAACGAATCTAACTGCGAACCTCTAGGACTTGTAATTTGTAATTTTCTGGCAATAAAACCATCAATAGCATCGGTACAGTAACTTATTAATAAAAACCACGAAAAAAGGTTTCTTTCATTTAAAATTAACAAAACTATTAATAAAGGCGCTGCCGCAATTCTGTAAAATGAAAACCAATCTGCAATATTATAATTTTTAAAGGTGAGCATTTCTTATTATTTTGTTTAGTCACTCATTATTTGTTTTAAATAGCACAATTGAAAATGATATTCAACATAAATTTAAAGCCTTAACTAACAATACAAAATGATAATTATCAATTAATTATAAAAATAAAGTGTAAAATATTCTATTGTTAACAATTTTTTTCCGAAATTTAATATCCATAATGGATTAGAATTTGTTGTATGTTTTTTCAAAATCGAAATATTTTTAATATTCTTTTTGAAGCAATTCCAGAAGGAGTAATTATTGTTGATGAGGCTCAAACTATTTTAGCGGCCAATTCATCAGCAGAATCAATGTTTGGTTATAATGAAAAAGAACTATCTAATAAAAAATTAGACATTTTAATTCCTAAAGAAATCATTGATGTTCACAAACATCATTTTTCTAAATTTATTAATAGTAATAACATTAGAAAAATAACACACAATTCCAATTTAAGAGGTGTTAAAAAGAATAATACACAGTTTCCTATTGAAATTGGTTTAAACCCCTTTTCTGTTGAAAACAATAATTTTGTGCTTGCTTTATTAATAGATATTACCCTTCGAAAAAAAACTGAAAAAAAAATTGAGACTTTAAATACGCAATTAGAGAAACAAGTTACACAAAGAACCTTTCAACTAAAAAACACAATAAAACAATTAAAACTGCTTAATTTAAACTATAAAAAAGAAATAGTTAAAAGAGTTCAAGCAGAAAATAAAATTAAACTTACTCTAAAAAAGGAGCAAGAACTTAGCAAGCTTAAAACCAAATTCTTAACCTTAGTTTCTCATGAGTTTAAGACACCTTTAAGTGGTATTTTAACTTCAACTATGTTATTAAATAAATACCAGCTAAAAAGTGAACAAAACAGAAGAGCAAAACATATAAAAACAATAGAAAGTAAAGTACATTATTTAGATAATATTTTAAACGATTTTTTATCTGTAGAACGTTTAGATGCTAACGAAGTAAACTATAAAATCACAAAATTTAATTTAAGTAACGTTATAAATGAAGTTGTTTACAATACAAATATACTCTTAAAAAGTGGACAAAAAATTAACATACCTCAAAACATCGATAACTTTATTTTACAACAAGATAAAATTATTTTAGAACTAATTTTATCTAATCTAATGTATAACGCTGTAAAATATTCCCCAGAAAATTCAACCATAGACGTTAAAATAATTAAGAATGGAAAAAATATTTCATTTGCAATTATTGATACAGGAATTGGAATCCCCTTAAACGATCAAAATTATATATTTAATCGTTATTTCAGAGCCGAAAATGCACTCAACACCCAAGGTACGGGAATTGGTTTAAGCATTGTAAAAGCCCATGTAGAAAATTTAGGCGGAACCATTAGTTTTAAAAGTAAAGAACACAAAGGTTCTGTCTTTACACTTAAACTACCTATAATAAACAACACGTTATGAAAAAAGTATTATTAATTGAAGACGATACGGTTGTTAGAGAAAACACAGCCGAACTATTAGAACTCGCAAGCTATACAGTAATTACTGCCGAAAACGGTAAAACTGGTGTGGCTAAAGCAAAAAAGCACCTGCCTGATATAATTATCTGCGATATTATGATGCCCGAATTAAATGGCTATGGTGTGCTGCATATTCTCTCTAAAGAAGAATCAACCAAACAAATACCTTTTATATTCCTTTCGGCTAAAACAGAATATAAAGATATGAGAAAAGGAATGGATTTGGGAGCAGATGATTATATAACAAAACCTTTTGATGAATCTGAAATTTATAGTGCTATTGAAAGTCGTCTGGCAAAAGTGGCCATATTTAATGAAAATAAAGAAAAACAAATAACTCAAATAGCTACAGAAAATGTTGAAGAGTTTCTATTTCAACCAAATGAAATAAGAACAATAGAGCAATTAAGAATCTATTTTACAGAAAATGTTGAAGAGTTTTTATTTCAACCAAATGAAATTATTTATAATGAAGGAGACAACTCTAATTACGTTTACCTAATTAATACAGGGGTGGTTAAAACATATAAAATAGACGAACAAGGCAAAGAATTAATAACTTCTATTAATAAAGAAAATGATTTTTTTGGGTTTACATCTTTTACTCATAATATAAATTACAAAGAAGCTGCAGCTGCAATTGAAAATGTAACAACTTTTAGGTTAACAAAAAATGAACTTCAAAGTTTATTAGAAAAAAACCATTTTTTAACATTAGAATTAATAGATTATTTATCTGATAATGTATCTGAAATAAAAGAACATTTATTAGAAATGGCATACAGTTCCGTTAGAAGAAAAACAGCAAGTACCATTTTACAATTTTCAAAAAAAATAAAAAAATCTCCGACCGATAATCCTAAAATTTCTAGAAGCGATTTAGCAAGTATTGCCGGAATTGCAACTGAAACATTCATTAGAACACTTTCCGATTTTAAAAAAGAAGGTATTATAGAAATTGAAGGAAGAAACATAAAAATTATTAATCTTGATAAATTAAAAAAGATTAATTAGGTCAATCTTTTGTTAGAATTGATAATTATCATTTAACACGTTGTTTTTCAGTCTTAAATTAGAGTATTCATTCAATACCTTATAAAGATGAAAAATATACTAATACCTACCGATTTTTCAGAAAACTCTTGGAATGCAATTAAATATGCATTACGTTTTTTTAAAAAAACTCCCTGTAATTTTTATTTATTACACGTAACATTAATTCCAAATTATGCTGCCGGAGATGTGCCTATAATTCCAACAGAAACTGTACTTGAAAACACACTTCTAAAGCAAGCTAAAACAGAATTAAAACAACTGCAAAAAAAGATTCAGGAAAAAGTTCCCAATCCAAACCATCATTTTTTCTCAATTTCTAAATACAATTTTTTTATAGAGGCAGTTAGAGAAGAGGTAAAAGAAAAAGAAATTGATTTAATTGTGATGGGAACTAAAGGTGCTTCGGGTTTAGCTGAAGTAATTATTGGAAGCAATACAGGCGATTTAATAACAAAAGTTAAATGTCCGGTTTTAATAATTCCCGAAAAAGCAGTCTTTAAAATTCCTGTAGAAATTGCATTTCCAACGGATTATAACATTTTTTACGAACCTACAATTTTAAAAAATATTTCTGAATTTATAAAAATGTATAACTCTTCAATTAGAATATTACATGTAACTAAGAAAAACGAAACATTGTCTGAATTTCAATTGGGAAACAGAGAATTTTTAAACGATTATTTTTTAGATGAAAACCATAGTTTCCATAGAGTTACATCAAAAAAAGTTGAAAATGGTGTACAGTGTTTTGTTGAAAGCAGAAATATTGATTTAATTATAATGGTTGCAAAAAACCTAAGCCTTTTTCAACGTATTTTATTTAAACCTACTGTTGAAGAAATCAGTTATCATATAGAAATTCCATTTCTTGTATTGCACGAATAAATTATAATATTATGGAAAATATATCACTTTTTTTAGCAAAATTTTGGGGTTGGTACTTAATTATCTTTTTCTTTATTTTAAGTTTCAACCCTAAAAGAAGTGTCCAAATAATTAAAGATCTCGAAGATCAGAAATTTACAATTCTTATTTCATTTTTATCCATAATTATTGGGCTACTAAACATCTTATTCCATAATTTATGGAAAGGTGATTACAGATTAATCATTACGCTAATAGGTTGGTTTGCTCTGTTAAATGGATTGGCATTATTTATATTTCCACAACATACTATATCCTGGATAAATTATATGAATATAAAATTTATACAAGTAATATATATCTTATTATTTTTTATTGGAATTTTTCTTTTAAATATGGGATACGGCATAATTTTGTTTTAATACAATAGCTGATAACAATCATACTTATAATTGACGACAATCATATGATTTTTAAAAACTCCACCCTACTTTTGAGTAATAAATAAAAAAAGTTCTTTGATAGTTAAATTAAACTTTTTTAAAAACATTTAATGTAAAAGCATTAAAAAAAGTTAAGGTTTTAAGAGGGTGTTTATAGGTTATAATTTTAGTATTGTTTGTAAAAAAATCAGTTTTAAAATTGTTTGAATGGTTAGTTCACACTTAAAATCTTATAAGGGAAACAGGAAGTTTCGACTTCCTGTTTCTTAAAAAAATGAAGAGTTTCAATAGTTATTAATTAGTAGATTTATAATGTGGTTAATGAAAAAAAACAATTTTATAAATTGTTAGAACATTAAATATTGAACCTCTTTTAGAAGAAGTTGTCTAAAAAAATGAAGTAGTTATTAGCGGTAAAAAAAAATCCGTTTGTAAAAGATTAGATTGATTTACTGTTTCTATAAATAAAACCTTTTAAGCAACTTCTTCTTATTATAGTTGAAATGAATTAGAGAAAGTCTGCATAAAGTGTTATGCAGTTTATTAAAGAGTATAAAGCACTATTTAATTGCATTTGTTTGGGTTAATTTTGAAATAAAATATATTCAACAAGGCAAATTTAAATGGTAAAATTAAACTCTTTAAAAGGAAGCAGGGAACTTGAAAAAATTCCCTGTTTCTTATTTTAACTTAAAAAATAAAACTATGACAATTAGCGTACAATTTGAAAAAATGCCAACCAATGATTCTATTGAAGCTCTGGTAATTAAAAAACTTCAAAAACTTAGCAAAAAATTTGATTGGATTATTGCTGCGAAAGCATTTTATAAGTTAGAAAAAGACCCAAAAGGAAAAGGGAAAATCTGCCGGATAGAGTTAAGTCTTCCAGGACCAAAAATAGTTGCATTTTCTAACGAAGAAACTTTTGAAGAGGCTACGGACGAAACTATTCGCGATTTAAAAGTACAGTTAAACAAAAGAAAAGGAGAAATGAAACCCTTTGCTTAAAAATGGAGCTTATCTATTTTTAAATTTGCATTCGCTTTTTTTAACAAATCAATAACTTGAGAATCATCAACCTGTGTAAATACTTCGAAAAATTGACCAACAGCCTGAAAACCTCTAGGTTCTAACAAACAAATAGTCACATCTACAGCAGGTAAGGCTTTAATCTTTTTTAATGCTGAAGGAGGAGCTACTGGAAGGGCTACAATTATTTTTAAAGGTACTGCAAGTTTAATTAGTTCTATACTCGCAATTAAGGTATTTCCTGTTGCAACACCATCATCTACAATAATTACAGTTTTATTTTTAAAATTAATTGGCTTTTTAGTACCATAAAATTGCTGTTGCCTTTGTTTTAAAATACCTCTTATTTTTTTAATCTCTTTTTCAACATATTTATTTGAAATTCCTGGCACAGCTTCACTTAAAATATAACTATCTAACGTTACGGCTCCTATTGCGTATTCCTTATTAAAAGGATGTCCTATTTTTTTTGAAAGAACAATTTCTAATGGAAGGTTTAATTTTTTACAAATTTGGTATCCTACAGGAACACCACCTCTAGGAATTGCAACAATTACAGTATCTTTTTTATTACTATAATTCACCAATTTATCAGCCAATAAATCACCTGCTTCTTCTCTATTTTTAAACATCATATATATTTATTAAACCAATCTCCCGAAAGTTTGGCTACAATTTCTAATTTACCCTTTTCTTCAAATAAATGAGAAGCTCCTTCAATAATTTTAAGTTCACAAATACCTGATATTTTAGCTTTTGCAATTTTATTTAATTCAATTACCGCTTCATCTTTTGCTCCAACTAATAATAAAGTTGGTGTCTTAACTTTGTCAAGTACATCAAATGCAAGATCTGGTCTGCCTCCTCTAGAAACAATAGCTTTAATAAATTTATCAGACATACTCGCTGCTGTTAATGCAGAAGCTGCACCTGTACTCGCTCCAAAATAACAAATGCTTAAATGTTTAGTTTCTTCATTAGATCGCACCCATTTTGTAACCTTGGCTAATCTACCAGAAAGTAACTTAATATTAAACCTGTTTTCGTAAATAAGATCTTCTGTAGTTGTTAAAAGATCGAAAAGCAGGCTAGAAAAACCCATATTTAATAGCAAACCTGCAACATAATTATTTCTAATACTTAACCTACTGCTTCCGCTTCCGTGAGAAAAAATAATAATTCCTTTGCTATTGTCGGCCAAACGTAAATTCCCTTTTAATTTAACGGAATCAACATTTAAATCTATTTCTTTATATATTTCTTTTATTGCATTCATTTTAAACATTTTAGAACATAAAATTATGATACACTATAGATTTTAAATCTTTTGGTAACTCACTTCTAATATCTTCCATTTCTCCTAAAGAAATAAACTTGCGCAATAGAATAAAAGTAGTGTGTATGTAGTTTTCTGTCTGTTCTTCATTTTCAAAATCATGGAAGGCAGTTACACCATTAAAATCTCTAATTAAATCTATAAATTCTTCCATGTTTTTAACCCTTTTTTTCTTATGGCTAGACCATCCATTTACATATACTGCCTTTAAAAACATTGGAAACTGCGCAATTAATTGTAAAGATTCTTGTATTGAAATAATTTCACGTAAACCGTGCAAAACAGATGTTAAAATTCTGCCTGCTTTATCTGTGTCATTCTTAAGGTTTAATTCTTTCGTATACTCCTTTAAAAAAGAATTCGCTTCTGCTGCAAATTGATTGAAATTTAGTGACATACTATTTTTTTTAAGTTAAAATTGATAAACATCCCATTTCATATCGTGTTTTTGTGCTGCAACTATTCCTGGTGCAATAAATTTAGAATGAAATACTGGCGGTACTATAGATTTTCTTTTTTGCAAATTATATTTAAAAGGGTTTTCTAAATACCGTACTTTTTCACCCATAGTATTTATTACAAATTCTTCAATATTAGAAGAAATTATATTTTTATTTAAGAGCTTATTAAAACCAATAACTTCTAAAGATGGAGCAATAATTAGTGCATGTCCATTTTCAAAATTGGTAGCGTTTAAAAATTGCGGAACTATAACTATTGTACCTGTTTTATCTATGTAACCATAATAATAAATTTCATCTATTAGTTTTTTAATTAGGCATCTGTTATCTTTAAATACTGGATAAGAGCTCAATTCACCTTGATTGTTTAGATTATTTGACACTACCAAATCACTTCTATAATCAATTACTAACTCGCCTTGTTTATTAATAAATCCCCATTGATTGTTTTTTTGTACTGCAGCTAAATCTTCTTGAAATGGATAAACTTCATCAACATCATTCATTATTTGTGCAATACTTGAAGTAGCAATTTGAAGGAAAAAAATTATAATTAGTAAATTTTTCATGACACTTTATGTTTTTATTTTCTATAAAGCTATATATAGTATGAAGTCTTTAAAATGATTTTGCTCAATTTTAAAAAAAATCTATCGAAATAATTAAAGAAAATATAGAAAATACTAGTTTCCAGGCTTGATGAATATCATTTTAGAACTTGAAATTCTAAAGTAACTTAGAGCATCATTAATTAATGAAGTATGACAACCGATTTGAATTTTAGCAATGATAATTTTATTAAAAATGCAGAGGACTTTGCATATAAATTGGAAATATGGGTTTCATATTTAGCTTTTTTTAAAACTGAAATTGAATTCTTAAAAAAAATTATAAACACCTACCCTTTTCAATCAAATGTTCGAAACTTGTTCGAAAACATTCAAATTTATAGTAAAAACTTAGATAGTTTTGAGTCTAAAAGATTGTTGATTTTAAAGAAATCATCTCGCTTAAAACAGCAAATAACAAAAAATGAGAAGGAGGAAATTCAAAAAAAATATATTCAACTTGTAAATGAATTTAACAAGATCGAGGATGAAATACTAACTTTTATAGAAACCTATAATAATTTAAAAAATACTATTTACAACTATGTTTATGCACTATTACCTGCTTAATTTATTAAAAGTAAGCACAATTGCTCTAAAATGATGTACATCATTTTTAACGCACCGAATAGTCCTTAATTTTATAATACATAATTTATTAAAATCTATAAAAATGAAGACAATATTAAAAAATGGAAAAAATGGGAACTCTAATAATAAATCAATTGAAGAATTACATGAAAATTCTAAAACATGGCTCTCTGAAATAGATTTTATTAGTTATGAAATTCAATTTTTAAAGCATCTACTGGGTGCAAAATATATTGATTGCTTAGATGCAGGTTTACATGAGCGCATTAAAGAATTTACTAAAGAAATATTTGAAAAAAAGAATGATTGTATAAGTCTTAAAGAAAAAGTACTAAAGCATGAAGTTCAAATATCAAAATTAATTGATCGAGATGATGAAAGTAAGAAGAACTTTTTAGAAACACATACCAATCTAGCTTTAAAAATAAATAAATTTATAAGTAGTTATAAATATCTTAAAATGCAATTATTTGAAATATTAGAAGATACCCTTGAAAAAAAAAGGCAAAAGAAGTTAACTTAAAAAAGTTATTCTTGATAAACCGGTAAAGAAAACAGAAACTCACTACCTTTATTTAACGTGCTTTTAACCCAAATTTTACCGCCATTTTTTTCAATAAAATCTTTACAGAGAATTAGACCAAGCCCAGATCCTTGCTCGTTAGCTGTACCTATACCACAATTTTTGTTTTCAATATTAAATAAATTTTCAATATAATCTTGGGTCATACCTACTCCATTATCTTTAATTGAAATAATTACAAAATTGTCTTTAAAACTTGAACTTATATGAATTTCACCTTTTGGTTTTGTAAATTTAATTGCGTTAGATAATAAATTTCTAAGAATTGTATTTAACATATTCACATCGGCGTTTACATATAAATTATGATATACATTGTTGTAAAGACTAATATCTTTATTCATTGCCTGAATTTCAACCAAAGAAATAACATTCGAAACTTGTTTTACCAATTCTATTTTAACTGGATAAAATTTTATAGTTCCCGATTGTGAATTTGCCCAAATTAATAGGTTATTTAATAAATCTGAAGCCTTGGTTGTTGAACCTTTAATAATTTTTAAAAATTTAAGTCGTTTTTCTTCATCATAAATTGCAATGTTTTCTATCAACAATTCTGTAAAACCTTTAATAGAATTAAATGGATTTTTTAAATCGTGCGCAATAATTGAGAAAAATTTATCTTTAGTATCGTTCAATAATTTTAAATTATCTGTTTGAAGTTTAATTTCTTCATTCATTCTTTGAATTTGATAATTTCTAAATTCTAATAAATTATAGGCCTTCTTTTTTGATGTTTGCTGATAAATTAAAATCACAACAAAAAAACCAAAAATTGAAATTGCAATAACTAAAAAATACATTATTTTCTTTTCATTTTCATTTTTTAATGAAAGTTTATTAATCTTGAAATTAGACTCTTCTAATTTATTCAAAGCATTAAATAACAGAACTTTTTTTCTTTTATTGGTTTTTAAAATAGTGTCATTTATTACAGTATATTGCTTTAAAATATCTAAAGCTTTTAACTTATTGCCACTTTTTTCATGGGCAAAAGACAAGTTTTTTAGGTTATCTTTTTTTATTTCTAACAAACCTAATTTATTAGATATGTCCAGACTTTTATTTCCGTAAAATATTGCGCTATCATAATTCTCAGCGCTATTTTCCAAATCTGAAAGATTAAAATAAATTAATGCTTTTAAATCTTCTTTATTATATAATTCAGTTGTTTTATCCAGAGCTTTATTAAAATAAATTTTAGCATCTTCATACTTATTTAATTTCATATAATAATCTCCAATATTATTATAATTTAATGCAATGCCTTCTACATCTTCTATAACATTCTGTAATTCAATAGATTTAAAATAATATTCAACAGCATTAGAAGTAGCATCTGAATCTGTAATTGCGTTTGCAATATTTGTATAGGTTGCTGAAATACCAAGCGTATCTTTTAAATTTATATAGATATCTAAGGCATCATTATAATATTTTTTTGCAAAATTATAATTTTCATTTTCATAATATAAATTTCCAATATCAATAAAATTATAGGCTACACCTATTTTGTCATTCAATTTACGACAAAGTATTAAAGATTTAAAATAATAATCAATTGCTTTGTCTCCTTCTGTTAAAATTGAGTAATTATATCCTATTAAATTTTTAATTTGGGCTACCATTTTCAATTCATTTAACGCTTCATAATTTATGAGTGCCTCGTTAAAATATTCAATGGCTTTATTATATTTATACGTTTCCTGATGAAATATTGCAATATTAAATAGACATTCGGCTATTTGAGCTTTAGAATCAATACTCTTAGCCAATTCTAAAGCATTTGCATAAAAGTAGTACGATGAATCTATTTTTTCTGAATAATAATGTGTATTTGCAATTTCAATAATTTCTGCAACTCGAATAGAATCTACATTTTTATTGTTAGGATTTTCAGGAATATCTTTGTGGTTACTAAAAAAAATAGAAGCACTGCTTTTAAAAGTAATTAGAAATAGAATTAAAAAAGCACTATTTTTTATCATGTAATAGGGTGATATGACTAAAAATTAATTAACGACTTCTTGTTTGTTTTAATAAACACTCAAATTTAATCTATTTTTTTGAATAATAAGTTTCCATCTCAAAATGTTAATTATCTAATAGACTTGGATTTATATCCAAAACATTTTCTGAAGTGTATTTAGCTAAAAATACTTTTGTTAAATATTGATTGCCATTTAATTCTAAATTTTTATAAAATGCAATTAAATCTATTTTTTTAAATGCTTTGAGCATAGGTTCAGATAAAGGCTTGTAGGTATAATGCCAAGGTTCGTATTTAAACCCTTTTCTGTCTGAATTTTTAGTATAAACTAAATAAAACCCATAAGATTCAGCGTTTTTATCCATCCATTTTTTTAGTTCAAAATATGGACCATCCTCGTCATAATTACTTTCAACTAATAAATTATTTGGAGCTTTAACCGAAGCATCTATAATATCAATATCTGTTCCCCAATGATGTCTTGAAGAACCGGGAAGTGTCGAGTATTCAATTATTTTTTGTAATGCTGCATTTGGCATTATACCCTGTGATATGTATAAATTGTATTTTCTATTCCAAATTTTTTTTTGACGACTAAAACTTCTGTAACCAGAAACAATTTTAATAGTGACAGCTTCTTTTAAAGCAGCTTCTTTCATCTCTTGAAAAGCATTAAAAGCTTCCTTTTGCAATTTAATCGATGTGCCGACCAAGGTCAAATCTCCTCTACCAGTTAATGCCTTTACACTATATTGGTTCTGAGATAAAACTTTAAAATTCAGCATTAAAATAAAACAACATAAAAAATATCGTAGCATCGTTAAGTTAAATATTTATACATAATATAATGATCTCCAATTAATGGGATATCAAATTTCTCTCCAAAAGTTTTAAAACCTTGTTTTTTATAAAAATTAACTGCAATAATACGTGCATTGCACCATAAACAATTAATATTCAATGGCTTTAAAATCTCCTCAGCTTTTATAATTAACTGTTTTCCAAGTCCAAAACCTTGATATTTTGTTAAAGTAGCCATCCCTCTTAATTGAAATTGAGAACCTTTAAAATGACTGTTTTTTACTTTCATAAAACTTGAAACGGCAATTAGCTTGTCATCTTTAAAAGCGCCAAGATGAAAAGTATCCGTATCTAAATCTCCATTAAACTTATAGGGTAAATCTATATCTTTTCTTAAAACTTCTAATCTAATGGCATAGGTTTCTTGTGCACTAATATTTTTAATTTCTATCATTTCTAATTTTATAAAAAACGTTTATTTAATGTAGCTTATATTATTCTATGGATTGGTTCCATATTACCAGCCTTCAAAAAAATAACTATAACAGCTAATTTAGTATTAAAATTGAACTTATTGAAATTAAATTAATTCAAATAATGTTTAAAATAAACATTAAAATAGTATCATTTAAAAGTTTAAATCTTACAAGTCAAAAATATTTTAAATTTCTTAAAAAAACGTTTGTTAAAGTTAAAAAGGATTGTATATTTGCCTCACCAAAATGCGAGAGTAGCTCAGTTGGTAGAGCTTCAGCCTTCCAAGCTGACTGTCGCCGGTTCGAGCCCGGTCTCTCGCTCAAAAAAAAGCCAAACAAAAGTTTGGCTTTTTTTATTTTAAAAAGGTTATTTTAAACGATTTCCAAAAAGTAACAATAACACAATTGGTACTCCTAAAATTACAACTGTAAAAGTACTGTTTAAAAAAACTTCTGGATACACTAATAATGTTAATAAAAAGCCACCAATTGCTCCTCCTAGATGCGCTGTATGACCGATATTGCCCAATTTCTTTTTCATTCCATAAACGGAATAAAGAATATAACCAATTCCAAAAATATACCCTGGAATAGGTATTGGTAAAGGAAAAATCATTAAACTCATGGTTGGATTCAATAAAATTGAACCATAAATAATACCGGCAACCGCTCCAGAAGCACCAACGGCAGTATAATACAATTCGTTTTTATGATATGTTAGGGTTAAAACGCTTCCAACAATTAAACTTCCAAAATATAGAATTAAAAATTTAATCACTCCTAATTTTAAGATTATAATTGGTGCAAAAATGTACAAAACGTACATATTCAAAATTAAATGCAAGTAATCTACATGCAAAAACCCTGAAGTTAACATTCTAATTTTTTCACCTTTATTAATGGCTCCAATCTGAAATTTATACTTGTCAAAAAATATACGATCACTAAAACCCTTTATCGAGGCAATTACATTAGCAATAATTAGAATTAACAGTATTTTATCTATATTCATTTAAATTATTTTTAGACGATTGCACGAATGTATAAAAAATTGATGATATTGAATTAATTGTTTATCAAGAAACAAAAATTAAATGCGATATTTGCATCTATTAATATGGATTTACTTATTTACATACTTGTTTACCCAATAATTTGGTTGCTTTCTATTTTACCTTTTAGAATATTATATATTATTTCTGATGGTGTTTATTTATTAGTAT
>NZ_JBFLKT010000285.1:0-3805 GCF_040883305.1 Lutibacter sp. | reverse complement strand
TCGACCATGCATCTATCTATGTTTTAATAGCTGGTACTTATACGCCTTTTACATTGGTTGTTTTAGATGGTTGGGTTGGATGGACAATTTTTGGCGTTTCTTGGGGATTGGCCCTAGCCGGTGTAATTTTAAAACTCTTTTTCATTGGGAAATATGATAAAATCTCAACTATTGCTTATGTTTTAATGGGTTGGCTTATTGTTTTTGCCATTAAACCATTGGTGCAAAACTTACCAATTGAAGGATTGTTATGGTTGTTAGGCGGGGGAATTTCTTACACAGTTGGTGCTATTTTATACAGTTTTAAAAAAATAAAATACAACCATTTTATTTTTCATATTTTTGTTTTGTTAGGTAGTTTTTGCCATTTTATAGCGGTATTTTTTTACGTGTTACCAATAAAAAAATAGCACAATAAAAACTTACTAATTTCATTTTATCTCGCTTGTTTTTTAGTAACTTCATTCAAAATTTGCTAAACAGATAAAATCTTTAAAATGAAACTTCAAAAATTACATTTATCCATCTTATTTTGTGTTCTATTTATAGCATGTAAAGACCAAAACTCACAAAGTGAAACCAATAATATTTTTAAATTCAAAAATTATATAAATTATACAACTTCTGGATTGGTTTCTGTGGCTGAACCTATTAAAATAGAACTAGCTAAAGAAGTTGAAGATTGGGTTTCAAATCAGGAAGTTTCAGAGAAGGTTTTTAGTATTTCACCCAATGTAAATGGGGAACTATCAGCTATAAACTCTCGCAGTTTATTGTTTCACCCTTCAAAAAATTTAGAGCCAAATAAAGAATATACGGTTACTATTTATTTAGGAAAAATCTATAATAATATTCCTTCAGAATTTAAAACATACACATTCAAATTTAAAACCATTGAACAAAATTTTAGTGTAAAAACTACAAGTTTTCAATCGTATTCTAAAGAATGGCAATATATTGAAGGTGTAGTAAAAACTGCTGATGTTTTAACTTTAGAAAATGCGAAAACCTTAGTTTCAGCGAAACAAAAAAGCAAACAATTACCAATTAAATGGCAAGGTTTAGACTCTATTAGTAAACAATTTCAGTTTATAATAGACAGCGTACAACGTTTTGAAGACGATTCTGAAGTGCTAATTTCTTGGAACGGAAAAAACATAAATGTTGATAATACAGGTGAAAATGGGTATATAATTCCTGGGAAAAATAATTTTTCAATTTTAAATGTAGATGTTATTCAATCGCCAGAGCAACATTTAAACATCAATTTTTCAGATCCATTAAAAAAACAGCAAAATTTTAGCGGTTTAGTGGCTATTAAAAATGCTAAAAATTTAAAATATGTGGTTGACGGAAATGTGTTAAAAGTTTATGCCGACACGCGTATTGTTGGCAATGTTTTAGTTGATGTTTTTGAAGGAATTATAAGTGTAGATGGTTATAAATTAAAAAAACATTTTTCAGAAAATATTGCTTTTCAACAATTAAAACCACAAGTTCGGCTACTATCAAACGGAGTTATTTTACCAAATTCTAACGATTTAAAATTAAATTTTGAAGCCGTTAATTTAAAAGCTGTTGATGTTCGAATTATTAAAATTTTTGAAGATAATGTACTACAGTTTTTGCAAGACAATACTTTAGGAAGCACCAATCGTTACCAAATTAAAAGAGTGGGAAGGCGTGTAGCTAAAAAAACGATTTCTTTAGTTTCAAATGAACTCGAAAATACTGGAAAATGGAAAGCATACGCTATCGATTTATCTAAAATGGTAGAAGCAAATCCAGGGGCAATTTACCGTGTTGAGTTGGATATAAAACCTGAATATTCATTATACAAATGTGATGGTGCTGAATTAAATACAACTTCTGAAGAAGACTATTATGAAGAAGATTATTACTACAGCCATGGTCAGTATTCAACAGCAGCATCAGATGATTTAGATGAGCGTGAAGAGCAATATTGGGACAATTTAATATACCGTTATAACAACACCTACTACAATTGGAACCACAGAGATAATCCGTGTAAAAAAGCCTATTTTTTAAATGAAGATAGAACGGTAGCAACTAATATTTTGGCTTCAAATATTGGTGTAATTGCCAAAAAAGGTGAAAAAAATAACTACTTTTTTGCGGTTACAGATATTTTAACAACCAACCCTATTACTGGCGCAATAATTACCTTATATAACTACCAACAACAAGAAATTTCACAAAAAGCGACAGACAATCAAGGGATTGCAATATTGGATTTAAAGAGCAATGCGTATTTTGCTATTATTTCAAAAGACAAACATAAAACGTACTTAAAGTTAGATGACGGTCATTCATTATCTTTAAGTAAATTCAACGTTTCTGGTAAAAAATTACAAAAAGGTTTAAAAGGATTTATCTATGGTGAGCGCGGTGTTTGGCGTCCTGGAGATTCCATTCATTTAACTTTTGTATTAAATGATAATGCTAATCCTTTACCAAAAGAACATCCAATAAAATTAGAAGTTACCGATGCACGTGGAAAATTAGCATTTAATCAAATTACAACTAACAATGTAAACGGTTTTTACAAATTTACAATTCCTACTTCAGCCACCGATCCAACGGGAAATTGGAACAGCACAATTTCAGTTGGAGGCGCTAAATTTTACAAGCAATTAAAAGTTGAAACTGTAAAACCAAATCGTTTAAAAATTAATATAGATTTTGATGATGAAGTACTTACAAATGCAAAACCCATAAAAGGAAATTTACAAGTAAATTGGTTGCACGGTGCACCTGCAAAAAATATAAAAACAGAAGTAACAGCAAAGTTTACTTCAAATGCATCAGCTTTTAGTAACGAGTTTCCAAATTATATTTTTAACGACCCTACCAGAAAATTTTATTCTGAAGAATTAAAAGTATTTGATGGAAAATTAGATGCAACAGGAACAGCAAACATTACTAAAAAAGTAAGTTTAGAAAATACTGCACCTGGAATGTTAAAAGTTGCTTTTTTAACCAAAGCTTTTGAAAATGGAGGGGATTTTTCTATGGATGTGATTTCAAAAAATTATGCACCTTATACGTCATTTGTAGGATTAAAATTACCAAAAACAAAAGCGTATAGTTCTTATGATACAGATGAAAATGTGACTTTTGACATAGTTACAATTACTTCAGAAGGAAAACCAATGCAGCAAAACAATGTTGCGGTTGAAGTATATAAAATTGAATGGCGCTGGTGGTGGAGCTCTTCACCAGATAATTTATCCTCTTACAGCGGAAGTAGTTTTCATAAACCGTATAAAAAACTAAAAATCACCACCAATGCAAATGGTAAAGGAACATTTAATTTAAATATTAAAAATGATGATGGCGGACGTTATTTAATTCGTGTTATCGATCCAAAAAGTGGACACGTAACTGGAGCTACAACTTATTTTTATAAAAATTGGTGGAAACGTCCAACCGATGATCCTGAAGCTTCAAAAATGTTGGTTTTTTCTTCGGATAAAGACAATTACAATGTTGGTGAAACTGCTAAAATTACATTCCCTTCTGGAACTGAAGGTAGAGCTTTAATTAGTATTGAAAACGGTACCGAAGTAATAGAAACTGTTTGGAAAAAAACTCAAAAAGGAGAAACCACAATTGAAATTCCGATTACTAAAAAAATGGCGCCAAATGTATTTGTAAATATTTCATTATTACAACCACACGCAAGTACAGCAAACGATTTACCATTGCGTTTGTACGGAATTATTCCATTATTAGTCGAAGATGCAACTACGCGTTTAGAACCAGAAATTTCAATGCCAAAAGT
>NZ_JBFLKT010000284.1:0-6192 GCF_040883305.1 Lutibacter sp. | reverse complement strand
GCTATTGTGAAACCAGAAAGTGCTGTTCTAAGTTTATTTTTATTTAATGACTGGAAAATTTCTCTCCAACGATCTAAATCAAACATAATTAAGCGTTTACTTTTTTAGCTGTTTTTTCATCGCTTATAATTACACCGTCCTTTAAACGAACAATTCTGTCTGTTTGTTCTGCAATGTCTTCTTCGTGCGTAATTACAAAAACAGTCATTCCTTCTCTATTAATATCTTTCAGTAATTGCATTACAGAAGCTGATGTTGTAGAATCTAAAGCTCCTGTAGGCTCATCTGCCAAAACTACCTTTGGATTTGTAGCCAATGCTCTTGCAACTGCAACACGTTGTTTTTCACCTCCAGAAAGTTCACTTGGTAAATGATCTGCTCTGTCTTTTAACCCTACTTTTTCCAAATATTGCATTGCTACTTTTTGACGTTCTTTTCTTCCCATACCTTGATAATAAAGAGGAAGTGCAACATTTTCAATCGCCGTTTTATAAGTAATTAAATTGAATGATTGGAAAACAAAACCTAAAAATTTATTTCTTAAAATTGCAGCTTTCTTTTCGTCTAACTTTTCAATCTTTTGACCATTTAAATAATAATTACCTTCGTCGTGGTTATCTAATAACCCAACAATATTTAATAAGGTTGATTTTCCTGAACCTGATGAACCCATAATGGAAACAAATTCACCTTCTTTTATATGCAAATCTAAACCCTTTAAAACATGAAGAGAATCTTTTCCTATTGGATATGATTTATGTAGTTTTTCAATCTTAATCATTTAGTTCTTGTTTTTAACGAAATTATAAATTGCTATTGAAACTAGGTATTAATTTTATGTTAAAAGAGAGTTATTACTTTTACATGTATCTTTGCCTAGTGAACGATTTAAAAAACAAATCAATTATACTTTTTGATGGTATTTGTAACTTATGTAATACATCGGTTATTTTTATTATTAAACACGACAAAAAGGCACATTTTAAATTTGCTTCTCTTCAATCAGACGCTGCAAAAGAATTATTGTTACAATACAATGTAAAAAAAATTAAAATAGACTCAATTATACTTATTGAAAATGGTACTTTCTATGAAAAATCTACTGCGGCATTAAGAATCTCTAAAAAATTAAATGGAGGGTTTAAATTATTGTATATATTTATTTTAATCCCAACATTTATAAGAGATTGGGTATATAACTATATTGCCAAAAACCGTTATAAATGGTTTGGAAAAAAGGATAATTGTATGATTCCAAGTGAAAAATTAAAAAGCAGGTTTTTAGAGTAAATTAAATTGGACAAATGTTATTGCGATTTTTACTTTTTTAAAGTAGATTGTAGCAATCTAAATATCAAGAATCAGATTGCCGCAGCCGTTCCTCCCTCGCAAAGACGTGCATAATTTCAAGAATCAAATTATTTCTTTTTAGATTTATGTTTAGGATAATTATCATCCCAATCTTTCACCTTCGGGTCATGTAATTTCCCTATTGATTTTGCAACTAACATAGATACTGAAGCATCTCCAGTAACATTTACAGTAGTTCTAAGCATATCTAAAGGTCTGTCTATTGCAAAAATTAATGCTAAACCTGCCTCTGGAATACCCGCTTGACCTAAAACAATTACTAACATTACCATTCCGGCACCGGGAACTGCTGCAGAGCCAATACTTGCAAGAGTCGCAGTTACAATAATTCCTAATTGTGCACCTAGCGATAAATCCATTCCAAATGCCTGCGCAATAAATACTGCAGCTACAGCTTGGTATAAACTTGTTCCGTCCATATTAATGGTAGCTCCAATTGGCAATACAAAACTACTAACTTCTTCATCAACTCCTAAATGTTCTGTAACTCGTTCCATTGTAACAGGAAGAGTTGCAGCACTACTACTTGTTGAAAATGCTAATAATTGGGCTGGTGAAATTCCTTTTAAAAATGTTGCAGGATTTTTTTTGGTTACCAACCAAACTATTAAATTATAAAAAGAAATCATAATTAACAATCCTAAAACAACTGTAAAAGCATACCAAACTAATGCTTTAAATAAATCTATACTTGGAGATTCTACTACTAAAGCTGCTAATAATGCAAATACGCCATAAGGTGCTGCAAGCATTATTAAATCAATCATTTTTAATATGACCTCATTAAAACCATCAAAGAATTTTTTAACAGGTTTCGATTTTTTTTCAGGAATTAAAATTAACCCAATTCCGAAGAAAATTGCAAAAAATATTATTTGTAGCATATTTTTATTTTCCGAAGCCGCTCCAAAAATATTATCTGGAACAATATCTACCAATGCTTGTAATGGTCCACTATCTTTACGCTTAACGGCTTCTTCTTTATATTTTGCAGTATCATTTGTATAATTTTCAACCAATTCTAATCTGGTTTCTTCAGAAATTGAATCACCTGGTTTAATAACATTTACCAACAATAAACCAATTGAAACTGCAACAACGGTGGTAATTAAATATAAGCCAATGGTTTTACCTCCCATTTTAGATAATTTTGAAATGTCTTTTAAATCCGAAACTCCTTTTATTAAAGATGCTAAAATTAAGGGTACAGCAATTAATTTTAATGAATTTATAAATATTTTACCAAAGGGTTTAATCCAATCTTGCACAATTTCTTTTCCACCATCAAATTGAGTCATTAAAATTCCAACTCCTACTCCAACTACCATTCCTAAAATAATTTGCCAGTGTAATGCTATTTTTCTCATTAAAAAGTTTTAAAATTCTTGGAAAGATAAAAAATCCTTGAAAACATTCATACCATTTAGACATAAAAAAAAGCACATAAAGTGCTTTTTTTATTAATTAACTAGGTTAATGTTAAAATTGATACCTTAGAGACAATGCTAAATCTAAATCCGTATCCTTTCCATAATCACCAACAATCCCAATTTCCGGTCTAAAATCTAGAGAAATTAAAATTGGACCATCGAAATTGTATTCAATACCAACATTTCCATCGGCATTTATAAATAAGCCATCGTCATTATCATTATTAATACCATTACTATAACTCCAAGAGCCAATTCCTGCGCCAAAACCCGCATACCAATTAAAACCTTGGTCAATATTCCAAACCCACTGATAAATTCCAGAAAGTTTAAAAGCATCATAATTTTTATGATCTCTATACCCTAAATCCACTTCTAACCTTTTATTGGCATCTAATTTTTTTTGATAGGATAATTCTCCTCCAAAACCATCGTTATCTCCAAATCTAATTCCAAGCGCATGTTCAGAAATTTCTTGTGAGCTCATACAAAACATTCCTCCAAATAAGACTGTTGCAACTAAAATTAATTTTTTCATAATATCTATTTTTAAAATTATATAATCTTTTAAGACAAGATTTGTGCCATTAAAATCACAACGTTAATTACTAAATTTTATTATTAATGTGACTCATTTATACTTGTTGTGTCAAACTTTATGTAATTATTTATTACATTAGGCGCAATATTAACTTTATTTTAAAAACAACATGTCAGGAATTTTAGATTTATTAAACAGTGATCTTGGGAAAACGCTTATTAGCGGTGCTAGTAAACAATTTGGACAAGATGAAGGAAAAACAACGAGTGCATTAAATACTGCATTACCACTAATTTTAGGGGCAATGAAAAACAATGCTTCTACACCAGAAGGAGCCTCAGGATTATTAAACGCATTAGGAAATAGTAAACATAGCGGAGGAATTTTAGATAACTTAGGAAGTATTTTAGGTGGAAGTGGCGTTGATGAAGATGTACTTAAGGATGGTGCAGGAATTATAGGACATGTTTTTGGAGGTAAAGAGCAGAATGTTGCTCAAGCTGTTAGTAAAAATAGTGGTATAGATATAGGTACAGCAATGAATATTTTAAAAGTTGCTGGACCATTGGTTATGGGAGCTTTAGGTAAGGAAACGCGTAATAAAGGTGTTGCAGACCAAAATGGAATTGGAGATTTATTAGGAGGAATGCTTGGTGGTGCCTCTCAAAATCAACAAAGTATAGTAACTCAATTACTAGATGCTGACGGAGACGGAAGTGTTATAGATGATGTAGCAGGAATGCTTTTAGGAGGTGGAAACAAAAAGAAAGGTGGACTTGGTGGACTACTTGGTGGTTTATTTGGAGGAAAATAAAGTTATAACTGTATAATATTTAGAGGTCAAGCTATAAAGTTTGACCTTTTTTTATGATTAAATTTTCAATGTAAAATTAAAATGTATTTTTGCATTGTAATTTTTATAAATGGAGAAATTAAAAAAACGTTGGGGATTAACATCAAATTTTCAAATAGTATTGATACTAATAGTTTTTTCTATTAATGGTTCTTTTGCTGCTTGGATTGCAAAACCTCTAACCGAATTTATTGGTTTAGACTATGAAACAACAAGTGGTTGGATTTTTTGGCCTGTTCGTATTTTACTCATATTTATAATTTATCAAATTACATTACCATTGGTAGGTTTTTGTTTTGGGCAATTTAAATTCTTCTGGAACTTGTTTACAAAAAAAATGTTGTTAAGAATGGGATTTAAACGTTTCTTTAACGAAAATTAATCCTCTTTTTCTTTTTTAATAAAGTATTTATAAATCCAAGTTAGAGTAAATGTTGGTATAAAATCCGTCCCAAAAAAACCAGCTTCTTCAACAAAAGAAACAATACTTCCTACTTTTCCTTCAGGACCTTTATACATTTTATAAATTAAAAATGCTGATGCTGGCGCCCAAATAATATCCGAAAACTCACCAACAAACGGAATTACGAAAGATAGCATTCCAATACCATCAAACAACAGCCCTAATAATAATTTCTTGTATTTTTTATTCATAAATAAATATATTCTTTTCTGATTGTATTACAATTAAAGTGCCAATAATTTTATAAGGACTTTTAAAGCTAAACGTCTTTTTTTAAATACAAATTATTTAACTGTCAAAATTAGCATAATCAATGTCCATTAAATCACTGTATTTAAACTTGTAATTTAATACAGATTTTAATTTACTGTTTGAAATAATTTTAAAAATTGTAGTTTCAGTTTCAGCAAAAACTGGTGGTTCATTTCCTAAATCTTCTTTTGTTTTAATATAATAATCACGTCTTGTCGGATGTGTATCTGCACAAGCATTATAAATTTTATTCCAACTATTTTTTTTAATAATTTTTTCTAAAATTGAAATACAATCATCTTGATGAATCATATTTACAAAACCCTCTGGATTTGGAATTGAACGTCCGCTTTTAAAGAAATTCCCTGGTGTTCTATCGTAACCGAACAATCCCGCAAAACGCACTATTGTAGTTTCAAATGATATATTTTTTGTAAAAAGGTTTTCAATAGTAACTAACGGCGAATTTTGAAGCTCTGAATCTTCAGTAACAACTTTATTTTTAGAAACATAAACTGAAGTTGAACTGATAAATAACACTTTCTTTATAGATGACTTTTCAATAAAATGAACTAGATTTTTAAAACCTTCATAATTTTTTGAAGGCAATGCTACAATTAAAATATCGGCATTTAAAAAATCATTAATTATATCCGAAATATTTTCTAATGAAATTAAAAAAGGCTGAATTCCAACATTTTTTAATTCCTCAAATTTACCTGGTGTAGTTGTAGATCCTTTTACAGTAAACCCCTCTTTTATTAATTTAATTGCCAAGGGTTTTCCCAACCAACCACATCCTAAAATACTTATATTTTTATTCATTATTTATAACTGCACAACTTACCTATTTATTACAAAACAGATTGTTACTTCTTTATTTTAGATTTAAACTGCTTCAAAAACTTCTCTAATTTAGGGTTTATAACAGCAACACAATATCCCTGTGTTTTGTTATTGTTATAATAATCTTGATGGTAGTTTTCAGCTTTATAAAAAACATCTAATTTAGTAACTTCAGTAACAATTGGATTTTCAAATACCTTAGCTTCAGAAAGCACTTTAATAAATTCTTCAGCCTCTTTCTTTTGTGTTTCAGAATTATAAAAAATAGCAGATCTGTACTGCGTACCAACATCATAACCTTGCCTGTTTAATGTAGTTGGATTGTGTGTGCTAAAAAACACTTCTAATAGTTCTCTAAAACTAATTATAGACGCATCAAATTTTATTTCAATAGCTTCTGCATGTCCTGTTCTTCCGGTAGTAATTTCATTATAAG
>NZ_JBFLKT010000022.1:0-3898 GCF_040883305.1 Lutibacter sp. | reverse complement strand
GATGCTTTCCAAATTGTTGGATGCATAAATATTGCAGAATCCAATCCAACAATATTTTCATGCATTTGCACCATTGCTTTCCACCAATAGTCTCTAATGTTTTTCTTTAACTCAACACCATTTTGAGCATAGTCGTACACTGCGCTCAAACCATCGTAAATTTCACTTGATTGAAATACATAACCATATTCTTTTGCGTGTGAAACTACTTTTTTAAATTTATCTTCTTGATTTGCCATTGTGCAAAAATAGTAAAGCTTTTAGTACTAAAAAACAAAAAAGTGGAAATAGCCGAAACTATTTCCACCCAATTAACATTAAATATAATTAATTTGGAGTTACTTATTTTACTTTAAGGTTATTTTTGTAACTCCTACAATATTACTTTCTATATAAATGTTTACAGCATAAACACCTCTTTCTATTAAATCTCTATTAACTTCTACTAAACTTACAACGTCTATTTCTTCATTTAAATAGTTAATACTTGTAGTATCACTATAATTAATAGTTTCATCGTTTAGTATTGTTACCTCACCTTTACTTGCAATAGTAGTTCCTGTAGTTACATCAATTATTTGGATGTAAACCTGACGTTCGCCTGGTTCAGAAATTTCATTTTTGCCAACTGTAAAACTAATTCTAAAAGCATCTGTATTTCTTGCTCTAGAGGTTTCAACCAACTTTCCGCTATTTCTTTCTCTCATTGCCAACACCTTAGCAGCACTCACTTTTAAAACGGAGCCTATTGCAACTTTTTCGGCTAAACTAATGTTTTGCATAGATAACGTATCGTTAACAGCAATTTGTCTAGTAATACTAACTCTGGCACTATCTAAATCTTGAGTTAATAAGGTATTTGCTCCAGTTAAAGAATCTGTCATAAAAAATAAACGTCTGTTTGTTTCTTCTAACTTTGCAATTTGCTTTTTATAACGAAAAATTAAATTAAGATTTGTTGCTTTTAATCCTTTTATAGAGTCTCTTAAAGCAATTATTCTGTCTCTTTCAAAAGCCAACTCATTAGACATTGAGGTATTCTGACCAATTGCATCTTCGTATTTGACAATCATATTGTCTAAATTTTGTTCAATTTCTTCTTTTTCTACTGTAATTGCATCTGTTAATTTTTTATGCTCACTTTTATTATAAAAAGTATATGCCAAGGCTCCTATAAGCAACACTGCTAAAGCGATTACAATAATTTTACTGTTTGATTTTTTTTCTTCTTCCATGACTTATGTTTATTTAGGGGTTTATAGTTTATTGGAGTTTTTTTAATTAAACGTAAAACGTAAAATTAAATTATAAATTAATACTAAATACTTTTGAGGATTTTTATTTCTGACTAATTTTAAAGTTACGGATTAATTTTTATAACTCATAATTATTTTAATTTATTTTTCTGACTTAATTATTTTTCATAATTTAACCAAAAAGCTATGAATTTCCTAAAAGATATATTTACTATTTTTTATCCAGATATTTGTTTGTGTTGTAAAGATCAGTTAACAACAAACGAGCAATTAATTTGTATCGATTGCAGACACGATTTACCGGTAACAAATTTTACAAATGAAGCTGATAATATAGTTGAAAAAATATTTTATGGAAGAGTTCCTGTTCAAGAAGCTACAAGTTTATTGTATTTTTTAAAAAAAGGAAAAGTGCAAGAGTTAATGCATCAATTAAAGTATAAAAGCCAACAAAAAGTTGGAACTTTTATTGGAGATTGGTTAGGCGAAATAATACTCAATTCAAAACGATTTAAAACAATAGATTGTATTATACCAGTTCCACTTCATAAGACAAAACAACATTTACGCGGTTACAACCAGGTTTCTACTTTTGGTAAAAGCTTGTCTCAAAAATTAGAGATTCCTTTTTATGAAGATATTTTGTTAAAAACTTCCGCAACTAAAACTCAAACAAAAAAATTGCGTTTAGATAGGTGGAAGAACTCCGAACATCAATTTATTCTTCAAAAAACAAATACCCTTAAAAATAAACACATTCTTTTAATTGATGATATAATTACAACGGGAGCTACACTTGAAGCTTGCATTAATGCTTTTGAAACTAATAAAAACATTAAAATTAGTATTGCAACTATGGCATATACTCAATAAAAAATTTCAAAAATATAATACCTTAATAATTACTGCGTTTTTTTAATAAAATAATTGTTATTTTGTATCCAAAACAAATGTATATGAGGTTGTCTTTTTTTAAATTTTTAAGTGTTTTAATACTTGCCAGCATACTTTTTAGTTGCGCAAGAAGAGGAACTCCAACTGGTGGAGATAAAGACACCATTCCTCCAATATTAGAAAAAGCAATACCGGCAAATAAAACTGTAAATTTTAAAGAAAAAAGAATTAAAATTTATTTTGATGAATATATTAAGTTAAAAGATGTAAAAAAACAACTTATAATTTCTCCACCTCAAAAAAATGAACCAATAATAACTCCAGTAGGAACTGCTAGTAAATTTATTTCTATTAAAATTCTAGACACTTTAGACGCAAATACCACTTATTTATACAACTTTGGAAATAGTATTGTAGATAATAATGAAGAAAACAAATTAGGAAATTTTAAATATGTTTTTTCAACAGGAACTTATATAGATTCTTTAGAAGTTACCGGAGAAGTTACAGACCCAATGGTTAAAGAAACTTCAAAAAATTTAGATGTATTGCTTTATGAATACGATACTGCATTTACAGATTCTGTGGTTTTTAAACAAAAACCACGTTATATTTCCAACACCTTAGACAGCACTTTGTTTGAAATTAGCAATATAAGAAAAGGCAAGTATTTACTTATAGCCTTAAAAGATGCCAATAATAATAAAATTTACGATCCGGATATTGATAAAATAGGTTTTGTTGAAGACACATTAACCCTGCCAACCGACAGTGTTTACAACTTTACAATCTTTAAAGAAATACCCAAATTAAAAATATTAAAACCAAAAGAAGTAAATAGCGGACATTTAATTTTTGGATTTAAAGGAAAAGCAAAAGATGTAATAATTAACCTTTTGTCTGAAACTCCTGCTGATTTTAAATCTGAAATAATTTATGACACTACAAAAGACACTATAAATTACTGGTACACTCCTTTTGAAACAGATTCTTTAAACTTTACCGTTTCTAAGGGCGATTATTTTGAAGAATTTACTGCAAAATTAAGAAGTACTAAAAGAGATACTTTACAAATTCAAAATAGTATTGGAAATACATTGAATTTAATTGATACACTTGCTATTACTTCCAATACGCCAATAGTAAAAATTGATACATCTTTTATTTCTATAATTAACCAAGATACTATAAAAGTAAATTTTAGACCAATTTTAGCAAAATCTAAAACTAAATTATATTTAAATTTTGATGTAAAACCTGATTCTAAATACACTGTTGAAGTGTTGCCAAATGCAATAAAAGACATTTATAATATTGTAAACGATAGTTTATCTTTTAGCGTAACTACAAAAACCCCAGAAGATTACGGTATTTTAAATGTAAACCTAGAAAGTTCTCTAAAATCTTCATTTATTGTTGAGTTAATAAACAGTAAAAATGTGGTTGTTAGAGTTGCTAAAATTAGTGAATTAAAAACCATTAGATTTGAATCTTTAGAACCAGGCAATTATTTTTTAAGAGTTACAACAGATAAAAATAACAACGGAATTTGGGATACTGGTAATTTTTTAGAAAAGCGACAACCAGAAAAAATTAAGTTTTTTGATAAAGAGATTGAAATAAGAGCTAATTGGGATCCAACTGAAACCCTTATAATTGAATAATTAATTATTTGGTTTATAGTTTATATAGATTTTAGTACATTTGATAAAACAAACCCCTTTTTTTGAGAATAAAACTTAAAATAG
>NZ_JBFLKT010000283.1:0-6121 GCF_040883305.1 Lutibacter sp. | reverse complement strand
TAAAGTGTTTTCTGAAATTTCCAATAAACTATTTTGTTCTTGTTTTCTGTTGTGAAAATTCAGTCGAGCAATTAAAGGTAACTCATTATATAATAATAAAACCTGACTTTATCCCATTCAACAAATGGGATAAACGTATGTTCTATTTGTATTTAGTAGCAGCAATTTTTTTTAATTTTCTTCAAAAATTATACTCAAATTTAATGAGTTAGGTTTATAAATTGTATGATAAATGTCAAGTAACAAAAAAAGCCAAGTAAAACAACTTGGCTTTTTTAAACAATTAATTAGTATTTATTCTTCGTAATTTCTTCGTTGCGGTGACACATTAAACAACACACCTCCTGCATTTTCAAACTCTTTTTCAAGACTTGGAATTTCAATTGTAAATAACGCATTCAACTTACCTGAAATGCCATTAAAAGCATCTTGTGCTAATTTAAATTGCTCTTTTTGTGCTCCAGTAATATCTACTTGTGCAGAATATGTGGTATATAATGCATATCCGTTACGAGATGCTACAGAATTCTTAGCTCCAAATCCGCCAACAATTATTTTAGCAACTTTGTCAACTTCCTTTTGAGCTTCATTTAACTTAGTTACAAGTACATTTGCTTCCACAGGCGTTTTTTCTAGAATTGCTTTCATATTAGAAATTCTCGTATTCATATCTCTTATTTTTCCATTAGCCGCAGTTACGTTTGCATTTAAATCGTACACTCCTTTTAAGAAACTAAAATTAGCTTCGTAATTTGGTGTTCCCAATGCATTTGGCAATGAAATTACTTTAAATCTAGTAGGTTCAACAAGACGCGTAAATTTGCCATTTTCGTTTTTATCTAAAGCAACTTTATACGTTCCTGGTGGTACTTTTATACCTCTATTGGTTAAGTAACTTAAATCCCAAGAAATACTGTTATAACCCTTTTTAAGTGGCGCTTCAATTTTACGTACAATACTATTTGCATTGTTATAAATAGTAAATACCAGATTTGGCTTTACTTCATCACTTTCTAGTCGTAACTCCTCTTCTGAAGGATAATAATACGTTCCCGATTTTTCTGAAGCTTTTTGTTTTTTAATTCTTTGTTGTTTTAAAGATTCAAAACCATTTTTTACATAATATTCAAACTTAGCAGCTGGATCTGGATTTTCGGCTCTAAAATACACATCTCCTTGATAGTTTAAATTACTTGAAGGAAAATATAATAAGGTTTCATCAATTTCAAAAATATGCGCTTCTTTTTCAGGAATTGAAGGATTTAATTCTCTTAAGGATGAATAATTATCTAACACATAAAATCCTCTACCAAAAGTAGCTACTACTAAATCATTTTCTCTTTCTTGAATAGTGATGTCTTTTACTTGAATGGTAGGAATTCCCTTTTTAATCTGCACCCATTTGTTACCGCCATCAATAGTAGTCCAAACACCCCATTCTGTTCCAATAAATAATATATTAGGATTTACATGGTCTTCTTGAATACAATACACAGTTCCCGAAGGTAAATTTGAAGCTATAGAACTCCATGTTTTACCGTTATCGGTACTTTTAATCAAATAAGGTGTAAAATCGCTGCTATTTTTTCTTCCATCAAAACAAGCATATACAGTACCTTGTGTGTGTTGAGAAGGTAAAATATAATTTACAAACGTCATTTCTGGAACTCCTGTAAACTTGTCGTAACGAGTCCAATTTTCACCATCATTTTCTGAAGTCCAAATCAATCCGTCATCAGTTCCAACATACAACATTCCTTGTTTTAAAGGAGATTCTGCCAATGCAAAAATGTTTCCAAATTTAGAAGTTGACATGTTTTTTGCAACTGCTTCTGGTGGCCACATTTTACCCATCATTGGCAAGGTGTTTTGATCGATTCCTCGCGTCATATCTCCACTTACCTTTTTCCAAGTTCCACCCATATCTGTACTTTTTAGCACATAATTTCCGCCAACATAAAGGGTTTTATTATTGAATTTACTGATAAAATATGGTGTATTCCAGTTCCAATTATACTCTTCATCTTCAGTAGGTTGTGGTTTAATTGAAATACTATTCCCTGTAGTTCTATCGTATCTTCTTAATCCACAATATTGAGATTCGCAATAATGAATATCTGGATTTTCAGGATCTGGAATCGATAAATATCCATCACCACCAATAGTATAGGTCCAATCTGCATTTACAATATTTCTTCTATGAGTTTGTGAAGGTCCAAACCACGAACCGTTATCTTGAGCGCCTCCATAAACATTGTAAAAAGGATAATCATTATCGGTACGCACATGGTAATATTGTGTAATTGGTAAATTGCTTTTAAACTGCCACGTTTTAGCTCTATCGTAACTTTCGTAAATACCACCATCACATCCTACTAAATAGTGATCGGTATCATTTGGATTTATCCAAAGTGCATGGCTATCTACGTGTTTATTTCTACCTTCTATATTTATCCAGGTTTTTCCTCCATCATCAGACAAACCATTACGTGTATCCATTAAAACTATTAAATCCGGGTCTATTGGATCTGCATACAACTCGTTATAATACTGTGGACTACTAGAAACTTTATCGCTTCTTTTAACCCAGCTTTCACCTCTATCATTTGAGCGGTAAACGCCTCCTTTATTTCCAGGAAGTTCAATAACAGCATATACGATTTCTGGATTAGAAGAAAGTGCCAAACCAATTCTTCCAACATCACCAGAAGGCAATCCTTTTGTTAATTTTCTCCAAGTTGCACCAGCATCTTCTGATTTGTAAATTGCAGATTCTGGTCCTCCATTAATTTTTGAATATACCCTACGTTCTCTTTGATGAGAAGTCGCATATAAAACATCTGGATTTCTAGGATCCATTTCCATATCAGAAACTCCTGTGTACTCACCTATTTCTAAAATTCTATTCCACGTTTTTCCGCCATCAATTGTTTTATACAAACCTCTTTCTCCTCCTGGACCCCAAGCCTGTCCCTGAGAAGCCACATAAACAACGTTACTATTTCTTGGATCAATCATAATTTTACCAATTTGAGAACTTGTTTTAAGTCCCATATTGGTAAACGATTTTCCGCCATCGGTAGTTTTATAAACACCATCTCCATAAGCTAAATTACGTTGTGTATTATTCTCTCCTGTTCCTACCCAAACAACATTAGAATTATTTGGATCCATTGCTAAACAACCAATTGAAAAAACCGATTCTTTGTCAAAAATTGGTTCAAAAGTTGTTCCGTGATTTATAGTTTTCCATAAACCTCCTGAAGCAACTCCAACATAATATTCTGAAGGGTTTTCTGGATTTACTGCAAAATCTGAAATTCTACCTGAATAAGCAGCCGGACCAATACTTCTAAAGCTTAACATATTTAATGTTTGATTGTTTAGCTCGAATTGCTCTGAAGTTTTATCGGTTTTCTTTTTCCTTTTTTGAGCAATAGTTTGCTGCGTAGAAAAAATAAAAAACACCAACAAAATACTTGAAATTATCCAACTTTTGTTTTTAATATAATTCATAAAATTGTGTTTAAATTGATTAAATAAAATTAGTTTACTAAAATAAACATTTTTTTAATGAATTTTAGATACTGCTTTAATATAGAATAATACTAAATAGTTAATTATTTGTCCGATTGAAGATTAAAGACCCTGCGCTGTTTGAATAAAGATTCAAGACTTGATCCAAACTAATTGAAATGAAGTATGTAATTTATTATTAATTTTCACACATCGTATTTTATTTAATAAAAGCTCCTTCAATTTCTATAGAAATAAAATTGAAAGTATATTTACAAAAACTATAATTAAAGATACAATTATGAAAAACACCATCGTATCAGTAAAATGGCTTCATAAAAATTTAAATAATCCTGATTTAGTTATCTTGGATGCCAGTCAAACAAAAACGATTAATAACACAACATCTAATTTTCAGGGGCTACAAATTAAGAACGCTCGTTTTTTTGATCTTAAAAATTCGTTTAGTAGAAAGGATACTGAATTACCAAATATGCTTCCCAATCCACAAGAATTTAAAGAAGAATGTCATAAATTAGGAATAAATAAATCCAGTAAAATTGTAGTTTACGATAACTTAGGAATCTATACCAGTCCCAGAGTTTGGTGGCTCTTTAAAACTATGGGACACAATAATATTGCTGTTTTAAATGGAGGTTTACCAGCTTGGCATAAAGAAGGTTTTGAATTAGAACCTTTTGCAAAAGACACTTACAATTTAGGTGATTTTGAAGCGACATTTCATCCAGAGTTAGTAAAAGATATTGAAGCTATAAAAACAAATTTAAAAACTAAAACCGCTATAGTAATTGATGCACGATCTGAAGGAAGATTCAACGGAACTGCTCCTGACCCAAGGCCTGATTTAAAAAGTGGACATATTCCAAATTCTATAAATTTGCCTTATTCTGAGGTTCTTGAAAATGGTAAATTTAAATCAGAAAAAAAACTAACAGAAATATTTAAAACCTTAAAACTAGATAATAATCCTTTAATTTTTACGTGTGGTTCTGGAATAACTGCTTGTATTATAATGCTTGCCTGTGAACTTGTTTCTAAAAATCCAAAGGCGGTTTATGATGGTTCTTGGACAGAATGGGCATCAGCAAAAGATGCTCCAATACACACTAAAACCTAATATCACTATAGTAAAAGACTGTTTAAAAAGAATATAATTATATCCATTTTTTAAACGGTCTTTTGTTAGTTTAAAAACAACATTAAAGTTTAAATTAAACTTCAGCACGCTCTTTACTTCTTTCTTTAATTATTTTTTCAACTAAATCCGGAACTTTTTCAAATAAAGCAGCTATCCCATGTGTTTTCCCTGCTTCAAGGAAAGAAATATGATCGCCTTTGGTAACTAAAAAACCTATTGGTTCAATACCAACTCCAGCTCCAGCTCCCATTCCTTCTGCGCTACGATCTTTCTTTTCACGATTTTCTCCTCCGCCTGAGCCAAATCCCATACCAACTTTTATAACTGGTACACATTTAAATTCTCCTAAATCAAATTGCTTTCCAATTACAGTTTCTGTGTTTGCTTCAGTCTTCATAAAATCTGTAATTTGTTTTAATAATTCTTCTAAATGTAAATCCATAATTTTTGATTTTTAATTGTTAATAAATGTTTTAATAATATTGAATGGGCTGTTTTGTAAATACAACACCATTTGGTTTCTACCTGCAAAATTGATTTTAAAATTTCCAAAATTATAATTCAGAACGGCAAAAACTGGGTATAACTTTGCATTTAGTATACAATCTCCAGTATCAATATTTATAAGTAATTTTTTTACTTTAAATGTTTTTAAAATTTTATATCCTTTTTTTAATCCAACACTTCGTTTGGTTTTATCATCGCTAATTTTAGCAGCCTTTTTTGATTTTTTTTTAGGTTCTATTCTAAACGGATAATAATAAAACTTAAAAAAGAATAGCTCCATTTTTACTTTTAGAACTGCAACTTTATCACTTTCCAAACTAATTTTAACAAAGTGCGTTAATTTTAAGTAATATGTATTTGCTATTGTATCTAAATAAATTACAATTGGAGCAACTAATAAATATACAATCAACAACAAAAACAGGACTATAAAAATCCCCAAATACATATTTCAAAATTTTATTTGAAGTACTGAATTTTAAAAATATTATGTTATGACGTGAATCAATTTAACGCCTAGAATTAAAAAAAATACTATGATTTTAATCAGTTTAAACAAACTTTTATTATTAAAATATAAAACTGTTATTGAGTATATATACAGCTAATATGACAATCGATTGATAAAATTTGATTAAATATTACGAGTTAAAAATAATTTATTATATTGGTAGTCAACTAACTACAAAAAATGTCATGAAATTTAGCAAATTTAGAATTCCCCATGTTTTCATTTTTCTTTTTTTAATAATTGTCTTTTGTTCAATATTTAGTTATTTAATTCCTTCTGGAAGTTTTGAAAGAGAAAAAGAAGTAATTAATAAAATAGAACAAAATGTTGTAGTATCAGGAAGCTATAAGGAAATACCAAAACATATTTCATTAAAAGGAGTGCTTATTGGTGAAAAAGTAGAGAAACACGCATCTCCAAATTCTGTT
>NZ_JBFLKT010000282.1:0-14208 GCF_040883305.1 Lutibacter sp. | reverse complement strand
TGTTTTTTAAACCCATTCTTAAATTTAAATTCACTTTGAGCAAAACTAATTAAAGGGATTACTAAAAATAAAATAGGAATTAAAATATGTTTCAATTTTTTTTTCAAATATGATGGCGTTTTAGGTTATGTTAAACTACAAAAAGCTTCTTTTAATACATAACTTTTGGCAAAACTTTAACCTTTAACAAATTCAGTAAAAAATGGTATTTTTAAGAAAATATTTTGCAATTTTGTTATTTAATTTTTTAAATATTTAACAAATGCCTTCAATATCAATTAAAGGAAAAAATATGCCTGAGTCGCCAATTAGAAAATTGGTTCCTTATGCGGAAAACGCTAAAAAAAGAGGAATAGAAGTTTTTCATTTAAATATTGGACAACCAGATATTAAAACTCCAGATTGTGCTTTAAAAGCCATTAAAAACAATACTGTTGAAGTGCTTGCCTACAGTAGATCTGAAGGTTCTGAAGTCTACCGTTCAAAAATTGCCGACTATTATGCCAAAAATAATATTAATGTAACAGCAAACGAAATTATTGTTACAACTGGTGGTTCTGAAGCTTTATTATTTGCGATGGGAAGCATTACAGATCCAGATGATGAAATTATAATTCCTGAACCTTTTTATGCTAATTACAATGGTTTTTCAATTGCATCAGGTGTAAATATTGTTCCTGTAATTTCTAAAATAGAAGATAATTTTGCTTTGCCAGCAATTTCGGAATTTGAAAAACTAATTACGCCAAATACAAAGGCTATTTTAATTTGTAACCCTGGTAACCCAACAGGATATTTATATTCAAAAGAAGAAATTAAAAAGTTAGCTGAAATTGTTAAAAAACACGATTTATTTTTAATTGCTGATGAAGTTTACCGTGAATTTGTTTACGACAATGTGCAACATCAATCGGTATTAAGTGGATTTGGATTGGAAAATCATGCTATTATTATTGATTCTGTTTCTAAACGTTATAGTATGTGTGGAGCGCGTATTGGCTGTTTGGTTTCAAAAAACAAAGATGTAATAAATACAGCACTAAAATTTGCACAAGCACGTTTAAGTCCTCCAACATTTGCACAAATTGCAAGTGAAGCTGCTCTAGAAACTCCGCAATCTTATTTTGATGAAGTTATTGTTGAATATAAAGACAGAAGAGATATTTTAGTAAACGAACTTCAAAAAATTGATGGCGTAAAAGTTGCAAATCCGAAAGGTGCATTTTATTGTGTTGCAGAATTACCAGTTGATGATGCTGATAAATTTGCACAATGGTTATTAGAAGATTTTAATATTGATAATAAAACCGTAATGGTAGCTCCTGCCGCTGGTTTTTATAGTACAAAAGGTATTGGAAAAAACCAAGTTAGAATTGCCTATGTACTAAAAAAGGAAGATTTAATTACATCTGTAGCTATTTTAAAAGCTGCGATTAAAAAATACAATGCAAACTAATTGAATATTCTACAAAATATTTCACTTAAAAAATACAATACGTTTGGCATAAATGTAAATGCCAAACGTTTTGTTGAGATAAATTCAACACCTGAATTAAAAGGAATTTTAGCACAAGAAAAAGACATTTTTTTATTAGGTGGCGGAAGTAATATGCTGTTAACTTCAGATATTGAAAAACTCGTAGTTCACTTAAATTTAAAAGGAATTATAGTTAATGAAACCGAAAATGACTCCGTATTTGTAACTGCTGAAGCTGGTGAAAATTGGCACGACTTTGTTATTTGGTGTATTTCTCAAAATTATGGCGGTTTAGAAAATTTATCATTAATTCCAGGAAATGTTGGCACCTCGCCTATTCAAAATATTGGTGCTTATGGCGTTGAAATAAAAGATACTTTTCATCAATTGGAAGCGATTGATATTGCTACAGGAAACAAATCAGTTTTTAATAAAGATGATTGTAATTTCGGCTACAGAAATTCTGTTTTCAAAAATGAATTAAAAGGAAAATACATTATTACCAATGTTACTTTTAAGCTGACTAAAAACAATCATAAAACCAATATTAGTTACGGTGCCATTAAAGAGGTTCTTAAAGATATTATAAAGCCTACTTTAAAAGATATTTCAGATGCCGTAATCGCAATTAGAGAAAGTAAACTTCCTGATCCAGAGAAGATTGGAAATAGTGGTAGTTTTTTTAAAAATCCAATTATAAACATTGATTTATTTAAAAAATTACAACAAAAATACCCAAACATCCCACATTACGTAATTTCTTCAGCAGAAATTAAAATTCCTGCTGGTTGGTTAATTGAGCAATGTGATTTTAAAGGAAAACGTTTTGGTGAAACTGGCGTGCACGAAAAACAAGCGTTGGTTTTAGTTAATTATGGAAATGCAACTGGACAAGAAATTTTTCAACTGGCAAAAAAAATACAGCAAACTGTTTTAGAAAAGTTTGCCATACCTTTAGAAATTGAAGTAAATGTTATTTAATATATAAATTCTAACAAGTCTTCGAGACCTGTTAGGTTTTACACTATTGATTAAAAATATATTCCTGTTTTGTAGGAATGACAACTGTTTCTTTACTGTAATACCTGCGAAAGCAGGTACCTAAACTCACTTAAAATAAATTATACTGTTACTTCTAATAAATTACAATTTCCTTTAACTGTAACATTTTTAGCGCTTGCAGGTACTAAAATGGTTTCTCCAAAATTAATGATTTCAGTAGTTCCTTCCAAAGTAATAGTTGCATTCCCTTCAACACATATAAAAATTACAAATGAATCTGTTGCTGAATAATCCAATTCTAACGCTCCCTCAACAGGAATAAAATTGGTTTTAAAATATTCACACTTTACAACTTCATTCAAACTATTTTTAGTTGAAGAATAATTTCTTTCGGTATCTATTTTATCGCTAAAATTAAGTGCATCAATAGCTAATTCTGTATGTAATTCACGTTCATTTCCTGTGTCATCTACTCTATCAAAATCGTAAATTCTATAAGTAATATCAGATGTTTGTTGAATTTCTGCCAACACAATTCCTGCTCCAATGGCGTGCACAGTTCCAGTTTCGATAAAAAAAGCATTTCCTTTTTCTACAGGAACATCATTTAAAACCGACATAATTTTCTTTTCTTCCAATAACCTTACATAATCATCTGCGGTAATTGTTTTATTGAATCCTAAAATTAATCTCGAGCCTTCATCGGCTTGCATAATATACCACATTTCTGTTTTTCCAAAAGAATTATGGCGCTGTTTAGACAAAGCATCATTTGGGTGGACTTGAACAGATAAATCTTGTTTTGCATCAATAAACTTAATTAACAACGGAAAGTTTGTATCAAAATTTGCAAAATTATTTTTCCCTAATAAATCTCCTTTATAGGTTTCTAGTAATTCTTTTAAAGATTTTCCTTTTAAAGGTCCGTTTTTCACAACAGAAACATCACCTTTTACATCAGAAATCTCCCAACTTTCACCGATATTTTTTAAATTAGATTTTTTATTTAATTTTTTAACTAATTTTTCTCCACCCCAAATTTTATCTTTTAAAATTGGTTGGAATTTAATTGGGTAATTCAACATTATTTTAATATTTCTTTTAAATTTTTAATTACACAATCTATTTCTTCTAAAGTATTAAATTTACTAAATGAAAAACGAACTGAAGTCTTAAACTTCTCATTTTCAGCTAAAATAGCATCTAAAACATGAGATCCTTTATTGCTTCCACTTTGACATGCACTTCCGCCAGAAACTGCAATTCCTTTTAAATCTAAATTAAAAAGCAACATTGCATATTCTTTAGGAAACCTTACATTTAAAATAATATAGCTACTTTTAGTTTCGCTTTCTGAACATCCATTAAAAATAATTCCATCAAAATTATGCTTTAATTCATGTATAAAATAACTCTTAATATTTTGAATGTATTTTGTGTCCTTTTCTAAATTTAAATAGGCAATTTCTAATGCTTTTTCCATACCTAAAATACTATGAACATTTTCGGTTCCTGCTCTTGCACCCCTTTCCTGTTCTCCACCATGTAATATTGGATAAATACCAAATCCCTTTTTAATATAAGCAAAACCAACACCTTTTGGACCATGAAATTTATGCGCACTTGCAGCAAAAAAATCGATGGGTGTTTTTTGTACATCCGTTTGAAAATGTCCAACTGCTTGAACCGCATCTGAATGAAATAATGCATTATTAGTAACGCATAATTGTGAAACTTTGTTTATATCTAAAACATTACCAATTTCATTATTTATGTACATTAAACTTACCAGTTTTTTAGATGTATCTTGTTGCAATAATGTTTCAAAATGCGAATAATTTATAGTGCCAGATTCATCTAAATCTATCCAATTTACAGCAATATTAAATTCCTTTTCTAAATCTCTAATAGTATGTAAAACAGCATGGTGCTCAATTTTTGACGAAATAATAGTAGTAACACCTAAATTAGTTACAGCATTGCGTAAAATAAGATTGTCTGCTTCACTTCCACCGGCAGTAAAAACAATTTCATTGGCCGAAGCATTAAAGTGTTTTGCAATATTTTTTCTGGCAGTTTCAACCAATGATTTTGCCTTTCGCCCAATTTGATGAATTGATGAAGGATTCCCATAAAAATGAGTCATAGACTCCGTAACTGTAGTAATTACTTCGGGTAAAATTGGCGTGGTTGCAGCGTTATCTAAATAAATATTTTTCATTTAATGCAAAAATAACTAAAATAGTTGTCATCATTTAACGTTAGGTTATTTAAAACATTTATTTTTGTTTCAATAAAATTAAAAAATGAAAAAACTTATTACTTTTTTTATAGCATTCACTTTACTTTCTTGTAATGATGGTGATTTTGATGTGCCTTCTTTTGAATTTTCAGAAGATGTTAACAGTTGTGGTGAAACACTTTTATACAGACTAAGTCCAGATAAAACCGAAGTGATTCTATTAACGCTTACAAATACGCAATTAGGAACCACAGCTGGTGAGAAATCGTATGCTATTTCAAGCAGTTTAAATGTAATCTATAGAATTTTTGATGATGTTATTGATACAAATTATTTCTGTCAGGAAATTCCTCCAGCTTCACCTACGGTTTTAAAAGAATTGGAAGCTGAAAACGGTACTATTATAATAAACACTACTGAAATTATTGAAAATGAAGTTATTACAGGCTATAAATACAATATCAGTATTTCAGAATTATTATTTTTAGATAATAATGAACGAATCTTTTTTGAAACTTTTAATTTTGGTGAGTATTAAAATTTATTTTTTAGGATTCTGATAGATATAAATTTCAGTTGCTCCTAAACCATATTTTTTAAATGAAGCTGCATACACATCTACATGATAGTTTTTAAATAAAAAATCCAATTCTGTTTTTAAAACTCCAGCTCCAACTCCATGAATAAATACAATTTTAGGAATTCTATTTCTAATAGCATATTCAATTTTATGTTTTGCAGTTTCTATTTGTAGGTTTAGCATGTCATAATTATCCAAACCTCTAGTTGATTCTGTGAGCTGATGAATATGTAAATCTACTTCCATTGGTGGAATTTGATCTGATTTTATAACAGATTTAAACTTTGGAGCATTCTTTTTTGTGGAAGATTCATTGATTTTTTCTAATAAATTCTCGTTTGAAATATCGCTATATTTAGACAATTCAGACTGACTTTCTTTAATTACAACAAGTTCGTTAGGTAAAAAATCAAAAGAAAAACCATCTGAAGACTCAATACTTATAGCATTATTTTTAATTCCAATTACTTTTCCTTTAATTACATCATCTAAAACAGCTACAGTATCTCCAATTTTAAATTTCATTTCTTGAATTTTGTAAATAATTAAATCCTCTTTAATTATATATTTTTACAAAAATAGCATATGCTAGAAAATGTAACTATAAATACTGAACAATTTTTTAAAAGATTTAAAAGCTCAGATGGAACAAAGTTACAAGCCGGGGGCCTAATTAAAAACCACAAACAAATTGTTATTGTGATGTGTTTTTTTTTGAAATGATTAAAAAAGTCCTTTTAATTTTTTAAATTCGTTTCATAAAATAAATTTAACATAAAATAAAATTTCAACTATGGAACAAAGACAACCTAAAAACTATCTAGTAGAATCAATTTTAGTAACTATTTTTTGCTGTTTGCCATTTGGTATTGCAGGAATTGTATTTGCATCTCAAGTAAATTCTAAATATGCAAGTGGTGATTATGAAGGAGCTAAAAAAGCTTCAGAAGATGCAAAAAAATGGATGAATTGGGGTTTAATTGCGGGTATAATTGTAGTTGTTTTATATCTTGTCTTTTTATTTGCTTTAGGTGGATTAGCAATGTTAGGAGGAGATTTTTAAAAATAATACATGAAACTAAAATACATAGGAATGCTGCTACTTGCAATAGTATTAGCATTCCTTTATTTTTATATAAACCCTAGTGAGGTAGATTTTTTACCAAAATGCCCACTGTACTTAACAACAGGTGTTTATTGCCCTGGTTGTGGAAGTCAACGTGCTACACATCAGCTTTTAAATTTCAATATTTTTGGGGTATTTCAACAAAATGCCTTATTTGTGCTTGGACTATTAGTTATTGGATATCACTTCTTAATTTCTGTATTCAATTATTTTTTTAAAAAAAATAAGTATAATTATATTTACCATCCAAAAACACCAATTGCATTATTAATTATAATTATAGTTTTTTGGATTTTAAGAAACATTCCGCATTATCCGTTTAATCTACTTGCGCCTAAATAAGATTTTAAAAGATGAGTATATTTAAAAAGTTCCTACCAGTCCAACAGTTTTATAACCTGCTTTAAAATTCCAGGAAATAGTTTTCTCTTTTACAGTTTTCTTTTGTGAAGTTAGAAAATTATCCACGCCATCAACAATTACTACACTTAATACCATTCCTAAAGTTACATCAGTTAGCCAATGCGCACCAGCCCATAATCTAGAAACAGGCGCAATCAAGCCAACTGCATATATACCTCCTTTTACCCATAAATTCTCAAATTGTTTTGCAATTGCATGAGATGCGGTAAAAGATAAAATTGAATGACCTGACGGAAAAGAATGATAACCCGATTCTTTGCTCATAAACTTATATTTTCTACTACCAACATTTTGTGAAGGTCTGGCACGTCCAAAAGCATTTTTACTAATGGTTTGTATAAAACCTGTTGCAATTGCTGAGGAAATTATAAGCACACCCGTATGTCTAAATTTTTCGTTTTTAGCAAACAAACCGTAACCGTAAATTCCAGCAGAAATCATAAAAAAATTTTGAGGACTCCCATAATACCAGCCAATTTCCTTTAGCATTTGAGGTGCTTTACTTTCTTGATTTACAAAAAACTCACTGGTTTGCTCATCATAAATATATAATAGTGAGGTACCTGCTGCTACAGCTCCAAATGTTAACCAATCATCTTTTTTCCATTTAAGCGGCTTTGTATAGGCGTTTTTTACACCACCAAAAATTAAATTTGCATCAGATTTAAAAAGATTCCAAGTGCTCTCTTTCTCTTTATTTTCTATTTTGTTTTGTGCCTTTAAATTACATAAAAACAACAACGAAAATATAGTACTAAAAAATATTAATTTCATTTGCATACGGGTCAAATCTAACAAAAATAATGAATTCAAAAAAATATTACAGTATTGTATTTTTATTGAAGTAATTTTTTATAAAATGAAGTTGAAATAATACCAATATTGAAAATAAAATAAAACTAAACGTAAATAATTTTGATAGTTTAATATATTCAAAAATATTAATTGAACTTAATTTATTTAAAAAAGTTAGTTCCATTGCCGGAAACTGTATAGAACTTTCCGTATTTGAGATATATAAAAAAGTTGATAAACCAATAAAACTTAATGCTATAAAAAACCAACCAATTTTTGAAATAATTGGTTTATAAACAACATTAGAAACCTTACTATTTTCAAAATTAATGGTTTTTATAACATTGGCTACAAAATTGGCAGAAGGTGTTTCTAATCCAACATCTTTTAAAAGATATTTTGAAAAATCGTCTATGTTTTTGTTTTGCTTCATTTTAAATTCATTGTTTTTGGTTCAATCACATGTTCTAAGATTGTTGCTAGCTTTTTACGAGCTCTAAATAATTTCACTTTAACATTATCTGAAGATAAATTTACAACTTCTGAAATTTCTTTTAAAGGTAATTCTTCAAAATAATACAATGTTAAAATTACCTGTTCATCTTCATTTAATTTTAAAAGTGACTTTTTAATAATGTTTTTTCTTTCTCTTTCTTCTAAATATGATAGTGCATCTTGTAAAACACCTATATCTCCTTCATAAATTTCATCAATATTTTCAGGGTTAAGCTGTCTTTTGTTTCTTTTAATAGTATCTAAACTAGCATAATACCCAATTTTATAAATCCAAGTTGAAAATTTAGATTCACCTTTAAAATTTTTTAGATTGGTATAGGCTTTTACAAAAACATCTTGAGAAATTTCTTCAGCTTCTTCCTTGTTTTTTACAATCCTAATACTTAAAGTAAAAACCATTTGCTTATACTTTTCAACTAAAAAAGCATAGGCATTAACGTTTCCGTTTAATGTTTCCTGAATATAAAAGGTATCTGGTTTGGTACTCATTTTTAAGTATGACTACTTTTTAATTGCTCTGGTTACAATTTACCGTAAATTAAATATAAATATTTTTTTTGTAACCAATCCATTAAAATCTTCGTCATACCAAATGAAACACATTAACAACTTAAAATTTATAATATGCCAGAATTAGTATTTATTTCGTTATTCGTAATTATTTTCGGGATTTTTTATTTACACTACTCAACAAGAAATAAAGAACGCTTAGCCTTGATTGAGAAAGGTGCCGATGCCAGTATTTTTTTTAGTGCAAAAGCTGCACAAAAAAGGTCAACTGTTCCATTATGGAAAGTATTAATTTTAAACTTAGCAGTTTTATTAATGGGAATTGGAGCTGGAATTTTTATCGGTTCTATTTTAGAAGCCTACACATTAATTGAAGATGGTGTTGCATATGCGGGCTCAATATTTTTAATGGCCGGAATTGGGTTATTTGTAGGGTTTACACTATCTAAAAAGCTTGTTGAGAAGGAATAGTTTAACAATTTCGAAAGCATAAAAAAAAAGCAATCTGATTCCAAAGAATGAGATTGCTTTTATTTGTGATGATAATCCAACTTTACAAAGTACGAAGCAATCTGCTTCAAAGAATGAGATCGTCACGTTGAATAAATAAACTCCTGGCAATGGCGTTTTATTGAACTTCAATATTATCGAAGTTTGTATCCATTTTAATATAATCTAGAAATTCTCTTTTTACGTCTTTTTCTTTAAATTTACCGCCAAATTCTGATGTTACAGTACTGCTTACAATATCGCGAACACCACGAGAATTTACACATAAATGTTTAGCATCTATAACACAAGCAACATCTTTTGTTCCCATAGCTTTTTGTAAAGCTTGCACAACCTGCATTGTTAAACGCTCTTGAACTTGAGGTCTTTTTGCATAATAATCTACAATTCTATTCATTTTAGACAAGCCAATTACATTTCCATTTGAAATATATGCAACGTGAGCTCTACCAACAATTGGTAATAAATGATGTTCGCAAGTAGAGTACACCGTAATGTTTTTTTCTACCAGCATTTCACCGTACTTGTAATTATTATCGAACGTAGATAGTTTTGGTTTGTTTGCGGGGTTTAATCCAGAAAATATTTCATTTACATACGCTTTAGCAACTCTTCGAGGTGTGCCTTTTATACTATCATCCTCCAAATCCATTCCTAAAGTATCCAAAATATCTCTCACACTTGCCTCAATTCTTGCTCTTTTTTCAGCATCAGAAATATCAAAAGCATCAGCTCTAAGTGGTGTTTTTGCAGAAGAACCAACATGGTCATCTCCTATTTCATCAATTTTATTTATCATTATGTCTTTACCTTCAAACATTATCTAATATTTAGCTTGCAAATTTACAATTTAGTTTTAAAATTATAGCGTGATTTGAAGTAATTCTGTTAAATTACATACTTGCTGATCACCAGTTTGCATATTTTTTAATGTATAATTTTTATTTTCTATTTCATTTGAACCGACAATTACAACAAAAGGAATCTCTCTTCGATTTGCATAGTTCATCTGTTTTTTTATTTTGGCAGCATCTGGATACAATTCAGATTTAATGTTGTTTTTTCTTAATTCAGCCAATGCTTTCATACAATAGATTGCTTCTTTTTCTCCAAAGTTTATAAACAACACTTTCGGTTTTGGCAACTCCACTACATCAAATAAGTTTAGTTCTTCTAATACCAAATAGATTCTATCCAATCCAAATGAAATTCCAACTCCACTAACATCTTTTAAACCGAAAATTCCAGTTAAATCATCATATCTACCTCCACCTCCAATGGAACCCATTTTTACACCTTTTGGCGCAGAAACTTCGTAAATAGCTCCAGTATAGTAATTTAATCCTCTTGCTAAAGTTACATCTAATTCTAAATTTGCAGATTCTAATCCTAATATTTCAACGTTATCTACAACAAAGCGCAAATCTTTTACACCTTGCAATCCTTCTTCAGATTCTGCTAATAAATCTTCTAACTGATTTAATTTATCTTGATTGCTTCCTGTAAAATTAAATAATGGTTGCACTTTTTGTATAGCTTCCTCAGAAATACCTTTGCTCAACATTTCTTTTGTAACACCTTCTGCTCCTATTTTATCTACCTTATCAAGTGCAACTGTAAAATCGATTAATTTATCTTTTGCACCAATAATTTCAGCAATTCCAGCTAAAATTTTTCGATTATTGAGTTTTATAGTCGTGCCAACTAACTTTAACTTACTAAAAACAGCGTCGTATAATTGTACAAATTCAACTTCTTGCCATAAACCTTTACTACCAACAACATCTGCATCGCATTGGTAAAACTCTCTAAAACGTCCTTTTTGTGGTCTATCTGCACGCCAAACTGGTTGCATTTGGTATCGTTTAAAAGGGAACTCAATTTCATTTTGATGTTGTACAACATAACGTGCAAAAGGTACAGTTAAATCGTAACGCAATGCTTTTTCTGAAATTTTTGAGGTTATTTTTAAACTGTCTTTTGAAGCCAATAAATTATCATCAACATTTTTTAAATAATCTCCAGAATTCAAAATTTTAAAAATCAAGCGATCTCCTTCATCTCCATATTTACCCATTAATGTTGAAGAATTTTCAAATGATGGAGTTTCAATAGGTTGAAATCCATATAGTTCAAAAACTTCTTTTATGGTTGAAAAAATATAGTTTCTTTGCGCTACTTCGGTTGGTGAAAAATCACGTGTTCCTTTTGGTATGCTTGGTTTTTGTGCCATTTTTTTAAATTAGTTTGCAAATATCTGAAAATTCTAAAACTAATTAAAGCTTTTCTAACATTGATTTTTCTTTACTTGTTAAAGGAACATCGTTTTCAAACTTAATTTTGGTTGGAAATATTGCCAACATCATTAACACTAAAATCCCAACTAAAACAAAATAAAAACTATTGTTAGATTGCATTGCAAAAAATACACACATAAAAGCAGGAAATTCTAGCATTGCCATTCTAAAAATATGAGCTGTACTGAATTTAATGGCTTTTTCACTTAAATCTGCTTTCTCAGAAATTTGATTTAGCAGTTTTTTATATAAAAATTTACTCGATAAATTTCCTATAAAAGCTATAATAATTGCTAAAAAAAGAAAAGGTTTATCATCTTCATAAGAAAAAAACAATACACCTTTTGCTTTAAATGCTACGTAAGCTGCAAATAGTAAAACACCTGCTAATAAAGCAACATGTATAATTTGTAAAGATTTGATAAAATCTTTCGGTTGTCTATTGGTATAACTCATTTTTTTGATTTTGATGGTTTAAATAATTTAAAAACTTTGAATAACATCCAACCTATAAACACAACTAAAATTACAGCTAAAATTGGAATAAAAATGGCTAAAACGGACATTACAATCGAGGTTCCTGTTTCTACAGTTGAAATAACAGGATTCGCAATTCCGGCAGTTGTTGCAGTAGAACCTAAGCGTGCCGAACTTGTTGAACCTTTTATAGCAGTTGCAGTTCCTCCACCCGCAATAATTGCAAGTGCCCACGTAATTGTTGGATCTAAATCACTAACTGTTGCAACCATTACAGCTGTACCTGCCACAGCTGCTAATGGCACTGCAATCGTATCTAATAAATTATCTAACCAAGGAATAAAATATGCTAAAATTTCTACAACTGTAGCGATTCCTAATATAATTATTGCAGTTGCACTTCCAACCCATTCCCAACTCTCATTTAATGGAATAATATTATAAAATGAAGCTAAACTAAGCGCAAACAATGGTACAAAAATTCTAAAACCAACAGAAGCTGCTAAACCAATTCCGATAAAAATACTAATTATAGTTTCAGGTGAAAATTCCATTTTTAGTTGCTTTTAAAAATTTTATTGGCTTTTTCTAAATCTTCAGGTGTATCTATACCAATTGCAATTTTATTGGTTTCAACCATTTTAACAGTCATACCATTTGCTAAAAAACGAAGATTCTCCAATTTTTCAGCCGCCTCTAACTGATTGATAGGTAACTTGGTAAATTTCAATAGTGCTTCTTTTCTAAAGGCATAAATACCAATATGTTTGTAATAAACTGCTTTTGAAATTTCTCTTGCAAAAGGAATTGGCGAACGCGAAAAATACATTGCAAAATCTTCTTCATCGCAAACAACTTTTACGTTATTTGGATTGTTAATTTCGTCCAAATCGTTCATTTTTATTTTTAAAGAAGCAATATCAATGTGTTTTTTGGAAGTTTTTTTAAATACATCTAATAAATTTTTAAGAGGTTCGGTTTGTGTAAAAGGTTCGTCTCCTTGCACATTTACAACAATATCTACCTCTAAATTTTCTACTGCTTCAGCAATTCTATCACTTCCAGATTCGTGTTCTTTTTTACTTTTTATTGCTTTTCCTCCGTTTGAAGTAATTTCATTATAAATAATGGCACTATCCGTAACTACATAAACTTCATCAAACAAATTTGAATGTTTTGTAGCTTCATATGTTCTTAAAATAACAGATTTTCCTGCTAAATCTTTCATTAATTTTCCTGGAAATCTACTGGCTTCAAAACGTGCAGGAATCATTGCAATAATATTCATGTATCTTTCTTATTTTTTTTAACGGTCACATGCTGTTCGCTATTTAGCATTTCGTTAGTTGATAAACTTTTTAACTTGCTCATTTCATAATCTTATTCTTTTATATGAAATCTTCTTAAACGACTGATACTTGCATTCAACTCAAAACCTAATAATAAAATTATGGAATTTAACCAAACAAAAAGCATTAAAACAAGTAATGTTCCTATGGAACCATACAATTGATTATAAGTTGCGAATTTTAGTACATAAATTGAAAATAATTTAAACATCAATATTGTTAACAATGTTGTCAGTATAGATCCTGGTGTAAAAAACGAAAAATATTTTACTTCTTTTGTGCCGTATTTATACAAAAGTGAAACAGAAATAAATATAAGTAATACAAAAAATAAAAACTGTCCTTTTTCTATCCAGAAAACATCATCTTCTAACCAACCTTTTGCTTTTAAATCGTTGATTCCAATTTCAAAATATAAGGTTATTGCTACCGTTACAACTAGAATTAACGATAACATAATTGACATAATCATTGAAATAAAATATTGACGAATAATGCTTCGCATTTCGGTTACATGGTACGAGTATTCAAAACCTCCTAAAATTGCATTTACGCCATTTGTCATTAAAAAAATGGAAGCAATAAACCCAAATGAAAGTAAACCACTATAACGTGTATTAGCAATATCTTCTATAACATCGTGCACTGTTTCTGCCGTGTTTGGAGGTAATAATTGCTCAATCATTACCAAAAAATCTTCTTGAAATCCTTCAATTGGAACGTACGGAATTAAGGTAAGTATAAATAAAATAAAAGGAAACAGTGCCATAAAAAAACTAAAAGCAATACCTCCTGCTCGTGATGTTAATGCACCTTTTACAATTCCAATAACATACATTTCAATAATATCATACAAAGACATCCCTTCCAGACCTGGTATTTTAATTTTTTTACCAAGAATCAC
>NZ_JBFLKT010000281.1:0-28135 GCF_040883305.1 Lutibacter sp. | reverse complement strand
CAACCATTAAATCGTTAGCGGCTGCAAATGTAAAACCCTTTTTTAAAACTGACAAATAATTTCTTGTTTTATTTCTTAAAGTTTTTCACACTATTTTTATGAACTTTTTGCTAAAAGAATTCCCTCTTTAGCGGCTGCAAATATAACATACAATCTTATTCCTAAACAAACTTTTTTAAATGTTTTTTTATACTTTTTTCAATTTAATTTTAGTAGGCTCTTTTTAAGCCTTTTAGTACTGTAAAAAAATAATGGAACTCACCATTAAAAAAACGGGGGTTACGAATATAACATGTTTTTTTGATTGAAACAATTAAAATTTTCAAGAATTTAATTCTTTTTTGCGGGAGGTTTAGGCAAAATAACATCTTTTGAACTCAATTCAATATAATTAAAATTAAGTTTTGACGGCTGTTGTATTAAAGTTCCGTCTACAAAAGCTCTTTGTAAAATGTCTTCAATTAGGTAATCTTCTTCAATTTTAATAGGATCATATTCTTCTTTTAAAGATAATTTAAAAAGGTTTGCCGTTGAATTGTACCAAAATGCTTTCCATCCGCTTCTTAAATCTTTAACTAGATCAAATGCTGTATTTCCAGTTTGTCTGTGAATTAATTTTATTAAAATTCTACCTTCGGTACGTGTTAACTTTTTTAATTGATCTGTAAATTCACCCTCTAAGTACTTTTGAATTCGTTTTGTGTAGATTCTTTTCTTTCTTTTTGATTTAATATTATCTACTCTTTCATTTAAAACTTCTAAACGTTCGGAAGCTAGTTTGGCGTAAGGATATGCTTTTAATGTTTTCTTTCTAAACCAATAATAGTATCTTCTATCGTAGTTTGTTTTAAATTTTAACTTCTTCAATAATAAAACTTCATCTAGTTCTATTAATAAGGTATCACCTTCAAATATAATATACTGTTCCGTTATAGGTATAGAGTCAACAACCTTTTGTTCTTGAGCAAAAAGAAAAGTAGTACTAAAGACTATAAGTAGGAAAATAAAATTTTTATTCACTTTTATCATAATTGTAAAACATACTATCAAAAATAATTCCAAAATTACAACTTTCATTTTTACTTTTTAGAATCTAAATCTTAAAATGATTGTTATAATTATTTGCATAGATAACATTTTAGTATCTTCGTTATCTAAAAATTTAAATTAATTATGCGTAAAAATATTTTAAACAAAAAATCTATTACTTTTTTAGAAAAGTATTTGAATAATGCATCACCAACCGGATATGAAAGCGAAGGTCAGAAAATTTGGATGGATTATTTAAAGCCATATGTGGATACTTTTATAACCGATAGCTATGGAACAGCAGTTGGTGTAATAAATCCAGATGCTAAATTTAAGGTTGTTATTGAAGGACATGCAGATGAAATTTCCTGGTATGTAAATTATATTACACCTGAAGGATTGATTTATGTAATAAGAAATGGAGGAAGTGATCACCAAATTGCGCCTTCTAAAATTGTAAACATTCATACTAAAAAAGGTATTGTAAAGGGTGTTTTTGGATGGCCTGCAATCCATACCCGTGAAGCTGGTAAAGAAGAAACTCCAAAATTAGACAATATTTTTATTGATGCTGGCTGTAAAACTAAAGAAGAAGTTGAAAAGTTAGGTGTTCATGTAGGTTGTGTTATTACGTATCCTGATGAGTTTTTCATTTTAAATAAAAATAACTTTGTTTGTAGAGCTTTAGATAATAGAATGGGTGGATTTATGATTGCTGAAGTAGCTCGCTTATTAAAGGAAAACAAAATAGAATTGCCTTTTGGATTGTACATTACCAATTCTGTTCAAGAAGAAATTGGTTTAAGAGGTGCAGAAATGATTACACATACAATTAAACCTGATGTTGCAATTATTACTGATGTTTGCCATGACACCACTACTCCAATGATTAATAAAATGAAAGAAGGAGAAACAAAATCTGGTGACGGACCTGTTATTAGTTATGCTCCGGCTGTGCAAAATAATTTAAGGGAACTAATTATTGAAACTGCTGAAACAAATAAAATTCCATTTCAAAGATTAGCTTCATCACGAGCAACTGGAACAGATACTGATGCATTTGCTTATAGTAATGGAGGGGTTCCTTCTGCATTAATAAGTTTAGCGTTGCTTTATATGCATACAACTGTAGAAATGGTACATAAAGATGATGTTGAAAATGTAATACGTTTAATTTACGAATCGTTATTAAAAATTGATCCAAAAAAAGGATTTAGTTATTTTAAATAAGTTTTTATTGAGGCTGTTTAAAACTAAGGTTTTAAACAGCCTTTATCATTATGGATGAATATATTGATATATTAAATGAAGTTGGTGAGCCAAACGGAACTACTTGTCTAAAGTCCGAAGCGCATAAAAAAGGATTTTTCCATGCAAGTGCTCATATTTGGATTTTCAATAACAAGAAAGAAGTTCTTATTCAAAAAAGAGCTTCAAACAAAGACACATTTCCAAACTTATGGGATGTTTCTGTTGCTGGACATATTTCTGCAGATGAAAAACCTATTATTTCAGCAATAAGAGAAGTTCAAGAAGAGATTGGATTGTCTATAAAACAGCACAACTTATATTATATAGGAACATCCAAAAAAAGAATTGAACATAATAAGGATTTAATAGATTATGAATTACACTATATATATATGTGTAAAATTAATTTTTATGTAAACTCATTAAAAATTCAAGAGGAAGAAGTTGCTGAAGTAAATTTGATTTCAATTCAAAATTTAATTAATTTAGTTCATTCAAATGAATCTAATTTTGTTCCGCATGGAAAATCCTATTTTAAAATGGTATTCGATGCTATAAAACAGTATTAATTTCCCTTATGAAAAATACCATTGCAGAACGTATTTTCGATTTTTTAAAAGACTTCCCTCCTTTTGATCTTTTAGAAAAAGACCAATTATTTAAAATTGCTTCAAATATTAAAGTAACTTATTTAGAAGAAAATACTTTTATTTTTAAACAGGAATCGCAACCTCACAAATGTTTTTATGTTGTGAAGGATGGAGCAATTGGTCTGTACAGAGCAGTGGATGAAGATCAAATTTTAGTAGATATTTGTGATGAAGGCGATTTATTTGGTTTACGACCAATTATACAAAACGATCACTATTTAATGAGCGCCAAAGCAAATGAAGAATCTATTATATATGCAATTCCCGTGGAAATATTACAAGAAATAATCAAAACAAATTCCAAAGCTCATAAATATATAATTGCAAGTTTCTCCTCAAATATTAAAACACCCTATGCAATTACCACAAACTCAAACTTATTTGCAAATATCGATTCTTTAGAAAAAACCAACACATTTTCCGAAGTTCAAACAGCACAATACAGTAAAAATCCTGTTACTTGTTTACCAACAGCAACAATAAAAGAGGCTGCCACTATTATGAGTTCTAAAAGAGTGGGCTCAATATTAATTGTTGAAGAAAAAAAACCTATTGGAATAATTACAGACAAAGATCTTCGATTAAAAATTGCAACAGGCTTCATTTCTATTGAAGAAAAAGTTGGAGAAATTATGTCGTCTCCTGTAATTACTTTTCCAGAAAAAATTACCATTGCCGAAGCTCAAATTGCAATGATAAAACATAAAATTACCCATTTATGTATTACCAAAGATGGAACGTCAAACTCCGAACTTATTGGGATTTTATCTGAACACGACATTGTAGTTTTACACGGAAACAATCCGTCGGTGTTAATTAAAGAGTTAAAACGAGCAAAAAATGTAGCTTCCTTAAAATATATTAGAGAAAAAGCTTCTGAAATACTCAAAGGTTATATTGAACAAAACATTCCAATTATATTTATTTCAAAAATTATTTCTGAAATAACCGATGCTATTACCATAAAAGCGATTGAACTTTCTTTGGATGAAATGGAGTTAAAACCTCCTGTAAAATTTGGCTGGTTAGCCCTAGGAAGTCAAGGAAGAAAAGAACAACTTTTAATAACAGACCAAGATAACGCATTGGTTTTTGAAGATGTTTCCAATGAAAATTATACTAAAACAAAAGCTTATTTTTTAAAACTTTCAAAAAAAATAACAGACAAACTACATATAATTGGATTTGAATACTGCCCAGCTGAAATGATGGCGAGCAATCCCGAATGGTGTTTATCCTTGTCCGAATGGAAAAATCAATTTAATAATTGGATTACTAAACCCTCAGAAAAATCGATTATGATGTGTACCATCTTTTTTGATTATAATTTAGTGTATGGCGATAAAGATTTGGTGACTAAAATGTCTAAAAGTATTTTTAAATCTATAAAATCTTATGAAATATTTCTAAATTTTTTAGGTAAAAACGCTTTAATAAATCCGCCACCTCTAGGTTTTTTCAGACAATTTTTAGTTGAAAGTGATGGCGCACATAAAGATCAGTTCGATTTAAAAAGCCGTGCATTAATGCCCTTAATAGATGCTGCCCGTTTACTTATATTGTCTCACAACATAAAAAATAAAAACAATACTATTGAACGATTTGAAAAATTAGCAAAATTAGAGCCTCAAAATAAAGATTTATACTTATCGTGTATCGATGCTTTTAAAATTTTATTGCGCTACAGAACCGAACAAGGTATAAAACATAACGATTCTGGTAGATTTATTGAATTGAATACTTTAAATAAATCTGAAAAATTAAAACTAAAAGGATGTTTTAAACCTATAAAAGATATTCAAGAATTGTTAAATATTCGATTTAATTTAGCTCAAATGATGTAATAATTGTATTCTAACAAAAAAATCCCGAGCAAAACTCGGGATTTAATCTTTTTTAGTAGTAGTAAATTATATTAAGAATCAATAGATCCTAAAACACGTTTCATAAACGTATTTAATGCTTCTTTTTTTGGCATTCCATCTTTCACCATTTTATCAACTTCAATTGCACCATAAAGATTAGAAATAATTTCACCAATAACATCTAACTCTTCATCTTTTAACGAAGGTACTTCTGTTAGAGCCTCCAAAGTTTCTATGGTTTCAATAACGTAATCTTGATCGTTTTCTTCGATAAAATTAGTTAGGTGTTTAATTACTGGTAACTTCATTTACTAAATCTTTTAAAATTTCAAATTTATTTGTCTGTACCTGATTTACAAAAGCTCCTGCTTTAAAAGTTGCAAACGTTGGTAAATTATCTACAGTTGCTAATTTACGCGTATTTGGAAATTTTTCTGCATCAGCAATTACAAAAACAGCATCTGGATTTTCAGTTGCCAATTTTTTAAACTTTGGTTTCATAATTCTACAATTACCGCACCAGGTTGCCGCATATTGAACAACTACAGTTTCATTATCAGCTACTATTTGCTCTAGACTATCTTCTGTTAATTCTTGAAACATAATTTATTATTTTTAATGTGAAGCTAAATAATCAGCAGTTCCCTTTGCATTAGGTGCCATTGCATCTTTACCTTCTTCCCAGTTTGCTGGACAAACTTCTCCTTTTTCTTGAACGTGAGTTAAAGCATCAATAAGACGCAAATATTCGTTAACATTTCTTCCTAAAGGCATATTGTTAATACTTTCGTGTTGTACCATACCATCTTCATCAATTAAATATGTAGCTCTATATGATACATTATCACCAACTACTTGAACCGTTCCAGTTGCTTCATCATAAGTTTCATCTGTAATGTCTAAAATACCTAAAATACTAGATAAATTACGATTACTATCAGCTAAAATTGGATATGTAACACCTTCAATACCTCCATTATCTTTTGGAGTATTTAACCATGCAAAGTGTACTTCTGGTGTGTCGCAAGAAGCTCCTATAACAATAGTGTTTCTTTTTTCAAACTCTGCTAATGCAGCTTGAAAAGCGTGTAATTCAGTGGGACAAACAAATGTAAAATCTTTTGGGTACCAAAATAAAAGTACTTTCTTTTTGTTATTTACTGCTTCTTCTAATACATTTAATTTGAATGTATCGCCCATATCATTCATTGCATCTACATTTAAATCTGGAAATTTTTTACCTACAGCTGTTGCCATTTTATTATTATTTTTAATTATTAATATTCTTTTTTTAACACTACAAATATACTGTCTAAATAGATAAAAAAATAAAAATCTTATGCTAATTATTTATATTAACATAAGATTTATTTATAATTAAAAAACGTTACTATAAGGTTTAACTATTTACTAGCAAAAAGCTTTACATCATTTTCTGATACTTCTTTTTCACCTAAAATAATAAGTCGTTCTACAACATTTCTAAGTTCTCTAATATTCCCAGTCCATTTATACTCTTGTAATAACTTTATAGCTTTATCCGAAAAAGATTTTACCGCAGTACCTTGTTCATTCGCAATTTGTTCTGCAAAAAAGTTAATTAATAAAGGAATATCCTCTTTTCTTTCACTTAAAGCAGGTACTTCAATTAAAATCACTGCTAATCTATGGTATAAATCTTCTCTAAATTTCCCTTCTGAAATTTCTTTTGTCAGGTTTTTATTTGTTGCTGCTATTACCCTTACATTTACTTTTATATCCTTGTCGCTTCCTACTCTTGAAATTTTATTTTCTTGTAAAGCTCTTAAAACTTTTGCTTGAGCAGACAAACTCATGTCTCCTATTTCATCTAAAAAAATGGTACCACCATTTGCAGCTTCAAATTTACCAGCTCTGTCTTTATTTGCACCTGTAAACGACCCCTTTACATGTCCAAATAATTCACTCTCTATTAATTCTGAAGGAATTGCAGCACAATTAACCTCGATCATTGGAGCTTTTGTTCTACCGCTTTTTTCGTGTATCCAGTGCGCTACTAACTCTTTACCTGTTCCATTTGGCCCTGTAATTAAAACTCTGGCATCTGTTGGAGCAACTTTTTCAATCATATTTTTTATATGAGATATAGCTTGACTATTTCCAATCATCTCATATTTTTTGCTCACTTTTTTCTTTAACAATTTATTTTCAACAATCAGTTCTTTTCTATCGAGTGCATTTCTAACAGTATTTAATAAACGGTTTAAATCTGGTGGTTTTGAGATATAATCAAAAGCTCCTAAACGCATTGTATTTACGGCAGTATCTAAATCTCCGTGACCAGAAATCATAACAATTGGAATTTCCGGTTTTATTTTTTTTGCTTTTTCTAACACCTCAACACCATCCATTTTTGGCATTTTTATATCACAAAGCACAAGGTCGTAATCAGATTTTGCTATCATTTCAATTCCCACCAAACCATCTTCAGCTTCTTCAACTTGATATGCTTCATTTTCTTCTGAAATAATTTTTTTTAATACTCTGCGAATTGCAGCTTCGTCTTCAATTATTAATATTTTCGACATTTCTGTTTTTTTAAATTAATTTTTAGTATCAAGTTGCTGGTATCTTGCATCAAGACTTCGCTTCCCAATGGGAAGAGAACTTATTTCGGAATAAAATTTAATATCCATTAATCATAAATTTCCAACTTTAAACTTTGTCCCTTTGAAACTATAATTTTATCTACAATAATGGCTTCGACTTCGCTCAGTCACCGTAAAATTTAAACCTTTGAACATTCCAACTTTTCAACCTTTTAACTAGTTCAAACTAATACTTCAACCATTTATACAATTCTTTATAAGTAGGTTTTTTTCCATACATTAAAATTCCAACTCTATAAATTTTTGCTGCAAACCAAACTATTAATATAAAAGTACCTATTAAAAGTAACATTGAAGTTATTATTTGCCACCAAGGCACACCAAAAGGTATTCGCATTAACATTACTATTGGTGATGTTAATGGAAATAATGAAAAAGCCAAAGCAATTGGACCATGTGGATTTTCTATTACTGAAAAACCAACATAAATTGCAATAATTAATGGAAGCATAACTGGCATCATAAATTGTTGCGTATCTGTTTCACTGTCCACAGCTGCGCCAATGGCTGCGTAAATTGAACTGTAAATTAAATATCCACCTATAAAATATATAATAAATGAAAAAAACATGGTTAAAATTGGCAAGTTTTTAATTTCCTGCAATGCTACTTGCAATTCACTTGCTGAAGATGTTTGCATTTGCTGCATCATTTCTGGATTCATTTGCCCCATTGCCGTTCCAGAATTTGTTGCCTCAATTCCAAACACATACGTTATAACGGTTAATAATAATCCTGCTGAAATTGCCCAAATTATAAATTGTAAAATACCTGCAAAAGCATTTCCTAATATTTTACCTAACATTAGCTGAAATGGTTTTACAGAAGAAATTATCACTTCAATTATTCTACTTGTTTTTTCTTCAATAACACTTCGCATTACCGATGTGCCATAAATTATAATAAACATAAAAATTAAGTACCCAAATCCACCACCAGCAATCATTCTTAAAACACTTCCTGTTTTTGAAGATTTTTCACCAGCAAAATTTTCAGTTGCAATAGTTACACTTGTTTCTGTAGCTTTAATTTTATCTAAATCAAAATTAAGTTGTTCAATTTTAAGGTTTCTAATCTTATTTTCTAATTTATTTTCTATACTACTTAGCAGGCTTAAACTTGGAGTGTCTTCAGAATAAAACTGGATTCCTTTTGAAAGATATTTTAAACTATCATTTTTAGGAATGTATAAAATTCCATAATAATTTCCTTCGGTTTGTTTTCTTGCTTCATCTATACCTAAGGCTGATAAATCTATATATTTTATTGAATTTGTGTCTGTAAATATTGGTGCCAGTAAATTAGATTCATCTACAAAGGAAACTGTTCTAACCTCTTCGCTATTTTGCTGGTTTAAAAAAACAATTAACAGAAAAAGCCCCACCATTAAAAGTGGACTTAAAATTGTCATTATTATGAACGATTTATTTTTAACTTTTGCTAAAAACTCTCTTTTTATTATTAATTTTAATTTATCCATTGTTTGCTACAGCTTTTAAAAATATATCGTTAGCACTTGGAATAATTTCAGTGAAATGTGTGATTTGTGCTTTATTATTCAGAAATTTAATTAAATCTTTTGAAGATTCCGTACTATTTAAATCAACTATTAAACGTACATCTTCATTGAATGAAATTTTATCTGAATTTGCAGTTGTAAATTTTGAATTTATTTCTTTTAACAGAAAATCTTTATTTTCACAAGAAAGTCCAATTTCAAACTGATTTGTTTTAAATTCCTCTTTAATGTCATTTAACTTACCATCTAAAATTTTCTTAGATTTATCAATTAGAGCAATATAATCGCATAATTCTTCAACAGATTCCATTCTATGTGTTGAAAAAATAATACTTGCGCCTTCATCTCGAAGTTTTAAAATTTCATCTTTAATTAAATTGGCATTTATAGGATCAAAACCACTAAAAGGTTCATCAAAAATCAATAATTTTGGAGTGTGCATAACAGTAACAATAAATTGTACTTTTTGCGCCATTCCTTTAGAAAGTTCCTGAATTTTTTTGTCCCACCAATCACCAATATCAAACTTTTCGAACCAATATTTTAATTTCTTTTTAGCATCTGCTTTAGATAAACCTTTAAGTTGCGCTAAATACAACGCTTGCTCACCAACTTTCATGCTTTTATACAAGCCTCGTTCTTCGGGTAAATATCCTATTTGGTGTACATGTTCTGGCTTTAGTAACTCACCATCTAAATAAATACTTCCTTTATCTTGTAGAGTTATTTGATTTATAATTCTAATAAGTGAGGTTTTTCCAGCTCCATTTGGACCTAACAATCCAAAAACACTTCCTTTAGGAACTGCAATAGAAACGTTGTCTAATGCCGTAAAATTTCCATAATTTTTACTCACATTTTCAACCGTTAAAATATTCTTCATTCTTTTTGTTATTGATTTTTAAAAAACGAAAGTAAATTTATTTTAATAAAGTAGGGTTAAACTTTTAATAAAATTATTATATTTTATCAATATATTTTTGCTGAATAAGTTTTAAAAATTCAATGGTAGCTTTTGGTTTTACAACACGCAACATTTCTGTAATTCCGCCATTGGTATAAAAAATACCTTTTGCTATATCGTAATTTTTATCAGACATGTTATTTTTTATTTCAAAAGTATAGGTTCTGAATTCCTCCCAAGTCATAAAATCTGGAATTTCCAAGTAAAAAACATCTTTCTCTTCATGAGACTGATAAATTCCTTCTTCTATTTCATCAATATTAAAAAATCTGTTGATTCTAATTAAAGCATCAACATCATGAAATTTTTCACTTCTAGCAAATTCGAAACCAGCATCCTGATAATATTGTTGAATTGTTCCAATTTCAGTATATCTATTTATACCTTTAATTCTTACCCCGTTTAATTTTCTTGAATTAATTGCAACTTCACATTTAGCTCCATCCAATTTTAAATCATATTTTTCATTAATTCTTCTGGTTGCTCTTAATATTTTTTCAAATGAATTCTGAGCCTTTGTTACAAAAATTATAGAAATTGGTTTATTTATATCCGTAAATCTGCTATAATATGATTCGAACGGGTCCGGAACATTAATTACAAATGTTTTTGGTATTTTGTTTTCATCAACAGTATCAATATTTTCTTGGATAATAACTTTTCCAATAAGTTCTTTTGTAGCCATAGTTTTGGGTTAACAATTAGTTGCTTAAACATATTCATTTTTTTTTTAATAACCAAACAAATAGTTATTCAAAACTATTTTTATCAAATTTATTATGCGTGCATAGTATTTTTTTATATATTTGGGAAATGCAAAAAGAACAAACCATAGATCATGCACTTAGGGCAACTTGGCAAGCCGTCGCAAAAATGTATAATGAACAAGCTTTAAAATTTGACAGTACAATGGCTATGGCATTTGTATTGTTGAATATTGATAAGGAAAATGGAACCCCTTCTACTTCTTTAGGACCTTTAATGGGAATGGAACCCACAAGTTTATCCCGTATTTTAAAAAATATGGAAGAAAAAGGTGCAATCTATAGAGAAAAAAACCCTGAAGACGGTCGTGGAGTTCTTATAAAATTAACAGATTTTGGACTAGAAAAAAGAAAAATTGCTAAACAATATGTTATTCAATTTAACGAATCTGTAAAAAATCAACTTACTGAACAACAAATTGAATGTTTTTTTGAAGTCACAAAAACCATAAACAAGTTAGTGACCGAAAAAGCAATTTTTGAAAACGCACATACTAAATAAAAAATTATAAAAAATGAAAAGACCAATTAGAAAAGTAGCAGTTATAGGTTCCGGAATTATGGGCTCTGGTATTGCTTGTCATTTTGCCAATATTGGTGTTGAAGTTTTGTTGCTCGATATTGTTCCTCGTGAATTAAACGATGCAGAAAAAGCAAAAGGATTAACACTTGAAAACAAAGCTGTTAGAAACCGATTGGTAAATGATAGTTTAAAGGCATCTTTAAAATCGAAGCCCTCACCTATTTACAATCAAAAATTTGCGAGTAGAATTTCTACTGGAAATTTAGATGATGATTTACATAAAATTAAAGATGTAGATTGGGTGATGGAAGTTGTTGTTGAGCGTTTAGATATTAAAAAAATAGTTTTTGAAAAAATTGAAAAATACCGCAAACCAGGAACTTTAATTACTTCAAACACTTCTGGGATTCCTATTCACCAAATGAATGAAGGCAGAAGTGATGATTTTCAAAAACATTTTGCGGTAACCCATTTTTTTAATCCACCACGTTATTTAAAATTGTTTGAAGTTGTTCCCGGACCAAATTGTTCTCAAGAAGTGACTGACTTTTTAATGATGTATGGTGAAAAATTCTTAGGAAAAACTTCGGTTCTAGCAAAAGATACTCCGGCTTTTATTGGAAACAGAGTTGGTATTTTCGGGATAATGAGTTTATTTCATCAAGTAAAAGAATTAAACTTAACTGTTGAAGAAGTTGATAAATTAACCGGACCAGTTATTGGACGACCAAAATCTGCAACTTTTAGAACTGTAGATGTTGTAGGTTTAGATACCTTAGTTCACGTAGCAAATGGTATTTATCAAAACTGCCCAGATGATGAGTCTCACGAACTATTTAAACTTCCAGAATTTATTGATAAAATGATGGAAAACAAATGGTTAGGCAGTAAAACTGGTCAAGGTTTTTACAAAAAAGTTGTTGAAGGTGGAAAAAAATCCATTCAAGCGTTAGATTTAGATTCCTTAGAGTATCGTCCAAGTAAAAGAGCAAAATTCGCAACTTTAGAACTAACTAAAACTATAGAAAAAGTTATTGATCGTTTCAAAGTTTTAGTAAAAGGAAAAGATAAAGCTGGTGAATTTTACAGAAAGAATTTTGCAGCGATGTTTGGCTATGTTCAAAATAGAATACCTGAAATTTCAGATGAATTGTACCGTTTAGACGATGCAATGAAAGCTGGTTTTGGTTGGGAACACGGACCTTTCCAAATATGGGATGCTATTGGTATAGAAAAAGGTATTGAATTAATGCAATCCGAAAATATTCCTGTTGCCAATTGGATAACCGAAATGGTTGCAAGTGGTAATAAATCATTTTATTCAGTAAAAGAAGGTGCAAAATATTATTATGATATTCCTTCAAAAAAACAAGCTAAAATTCCTGGTCAAGACAGTTTTATAATTCTTGATAATATTAGAGAGGCAAAAACTATCTGGTCAAATTCTGGAGCCTCTATTCAACATTTAGGTGATGGTGTTTTAAACGTAGAGTTTCAATCTAAAATGAATACACTAGGAGGGGAAGTTTTACAAGCCATTAATAAAGGTATAGATTTAGCAGAAACTGAATATGATGCAGTAATATTAGGAAATCAAGCTGCTAACTTTACTGTTGGCGCCAATTTAGCTATGGTATTTATGATGGCTGTTGAACAAGAATATGACGAATTAAATTTCTCAGTAAAATATTTCCAAGATACAGTAATGCGTCTTCGTTATTCTTCTTGTCCAACTCTTATTACACCACACGGATATACTTTTGGTGGTGGTTGTGAATTAAGTATGCACGCAGATAAAGTAATAGCTGCTGCTGAAACATATATTGGTTTGGTTGAGTTTGGAGTAGGAATTATTCCTGGAGGTGCTGGTTCTAAAGAAATGGCTTTAAGAGCTTCTGAAGGTGTTTTAAAAGATGACGTAAAACTAAATAAATTACGTGATTATTTTATTAATGTTGCAATGGCTAAAGTAGCAACTTCTGCGCACGAAGCATACGATTTAGGTTTCTTAAAAGAGCATAAAGATCTTGTAGTTGTTAATAAAGACAGACAAATTGCAACTGCAAAACGTCATGCTATTCAAATGCTTCAAGATGGCTATACGCAGCCTGTTCCAAAAGAAGTTTTGGTTTATGGACAGCAAGCATTAGGTATGTTTTTAGTTGGAACTGATAGTTTAGAAAAAGGGCATTATGCTTCTGAACACGACAAAAAAATTGCCAATAAATTAGGATATGTTATGGCTGGTGGAGATTTATCTGAACCAACTGTGGTTTCAGAACAATATTTATTAGATATTGAACGTGAAGCCTTTATGAGTTTAATGACCGAAAGAAAAACATTAGAACGTATTGAGCATATGTTAAAAACAGGTAAACCATTAAGGAATTAAGTTTGAAAGTTGAAAAGTTAAAAAGTCTAAAGTTTAACGGTGGTTGAGCGAAGACAAAACCATTTAATAAAACTCACATAAAACTAACAACCAAAAACTAACAACTAAAAACTAGAATACATGAAAACAGCATATATAGTACAAGGATATAGAACGGCAGTTGGAAAAGCGCCACGTGGAGTTTTTAGGTTTAAAAGACCTGATGAACTTGCCGCAGAAACTATAGAACATTTATTAAAAGATATTCCACAGTTAGATAAGAAAAGAATTGACGATGTAATTGTTGGAAACGCAATGCCTGAAGCCGAACAAGGTTTAAATATGGGACGTTTAATTTCTTTAATGGGGTTAAAAATTGATGATGTTCCAGGAATGACAGTGAACCGTTATTGTGCCTCAGGATTAGAAACTGTAAGTATTGCCGTAGCAAAAATCCAGTCTGGAATGGCTGACTGTATTATTGCAGGTGGTGTGGAAAGTATGAGTTACATTCCAATGGGAGGTTATCGACCTGTTCCAAATTACAAATCGGCTAAAGAAGGTCACGAAGATTATTATTGGGGAATGGGATTGACTGCTGAAGCAGTTGCGCAACAATTTAAAGTATCTCGTGAAGATCAAGATGAATTTGCTTTTAAATCTCATATGAAAGCTTTAGAAGCACAAACAAATGAAACTTTTAATGATGATATTGTTCCAATCACTGTTGAAAATATCTTTTTAGATGAAAACGGTAAAAAGCAAACAAAAAATTATACAGTTTCTACTGATGAAGGACCACGTAAAGGAACTTCAATTGAAGCATTATCAAAATTACGACCAGTATTTGCCCAAGGTGGAAGTGTAACAGCTGGTAATTCTTCTCAAATGAGTGATGGAGCAGCATTTTTATTAGTAATGAGTGAAGAAATGGTTAAAGAATTAAATATAGAGCCCATTGCTCGTATGGTTTCTTTTGCTGCGGTTGGTGTAGAACCACGAATTATGGGAATTGGTCCAGTAAAAGCAATTCCAAAGGCATTAAAACAAGCAAATTTAACTTTAAACGATATCGATTTAATTGAATTAAACGAAGCTTTCGCATCACAATCATTAGCGGTTATGAGAGAACTTAATATAAATCAAGATATAGTAAATGTAAATGGTGGAGCAATTGCTTTAGGTCACCCACTTGGTTGTACTGGAGCAAAATTATCTGTACAATTGTTTAATGAAATGAGACGACGTAAAAACAAATATGGTATAGTAACTATGTGTGTTGGTACTGGTCAAGGTGCTGCTGGGGTTTATGAATTATTAAAATAAAACTTATCAAATAAATGGCAACAATAAAAGGAGGAGAATTCCTAATCAAAGAAATTAAAGCAGAAGAAATTTTTATTTCAGAAGAGTTTAATGAAGAACAAAAAATGATGAAAGAAGCGGTTATAGAATTTATAGACCGCGAAGTATGGCCTGAAAGAGAACGTTTCGAAAATAAAGATTACGCACTTACTGAAGAAATAATGCGTAAAGCTGGAGAAATGGGATTTTTAGGAGTTTCAATTCCTGAAAAATATGGAGGAATTGGAATGGGATTTGTTTCAACAATGTTGGTGACAGACTATATTTCGTCTGCGACTGGCTCAGTGGGTACTGCTTTTGGTGCACACACTGGTATTGGAACTATGCCAATTTTCTTATATGGAACCGAAGATCAAAAAAATAAGTATTTACCTCTTTTAACTTCAGGAGAAAAATTTGGAGCATATTGTTTAACAGAACCGGGTGCTGGTAGTGATGCTAATTCTGGAAAAACAACTGCAGAATTAACTGCCGATGGAAAACATTATAAAATTAACGGACAAAAAATGTGGATTTCAAACGCAGGTTTTGCTGAAATTTTTATTGTTTTTGCGCGTATTGAAAATGATAAAAACATCACAGCCTTTATCATGGAATTTGACAAAGAAAATCCAAATGGAGTTACTTTGGGTGAAGAAGAAAACAAGTTAGGAATCACCTCATCTTCAACACGTCAGGTGTTTTTTAGTGATACATTAATTCCTGTAGAAAATATGCTTTCTGAAAGAGGAAAAGGTTTTAAAATAGCTTTAAACTCTTTAAATGTTGGTCGTATTAAATTGGGAGCAGCGTGTTTAGATGCAAGTAGAAGAATAATTACAGAATCTGTTAAATACGGAAACGAACGTAAACAATTTAAAACTGTTATTTCTAATTTTGGTGCTATTCAGAAAAAATATGCCGAAATGAGCGCCAAAACATTTACTATTGATGCTGCTTGTTACCGAGCTGCAAAAGATATTCAGAATATGATTGATGATGGTTTGGCAGCAGGAAAATCTCATCAAGATGCTGAATTGGCTGCTTTTCAAGAATATGCAATAGAATGTGCTATTATTAAAGTATATGCTTCAGAGGTTTCTCAATTTGTATCAGATGAAGGTATTCAAATATTTGGTGGTATGGGATTCTCAAAAGATACGCCGATGGAAAGTGCCTGGAGAGATGCTAGAATTACTAGAATTTATGAAGGAACTAACGAAATAAACAGACTTTTAACAGTTGGAATGTTATTAAAAAAAGCAATGAAAGGCGAAATTGATGTGATAACTCCAGCTACAGAAGTTGGAAATAGCCTTATGGGAATTCCTTCCTTTGATGTGCCAGACTTTTCAGATTTATTGTCTGAAGAAAAAGCAATGGTTGCAAAGTTGAAAAAAGCATTTTTAATGGTTGCTGGAAAAGCTGTGCAAACTTATGGAATGGAATTAGAAAGTCACCAACAATTAATTTTAGCTGCTGCAGAAGTTATGATAGAAGTTTATATGGCTGAATCTGCAATTTTAAAAGCTGAAAAAATTGCCAAATTAACTTCAGAAACAGCAGCTGAATGTCAAATTGCAATGGCAAAACTTAACTTATTTAACGCTGTTGAAAAATCTGCAAGTATGGGGAAAGAAGCGATTCTTTACTTTTCTGAAGGAGACGAACAACGAATGATGCTTATGGGATTAAAACGTTTTACAAAATATGTAAACAATCCAAACCCTATTAAATTAAGAAAAATAATAGCAACAAAAGTTATTGCTGAAAACAAATATTGTTTCTAAAAACAACACTAATTCAATCAATTTAATTACGTTAAAAAGCTGCAACAAAAAGTTGTAGCTTTTTTTTATGCACATTTATAGTAAAGATTTTAATTATTTTGTAACTTTAATATGGATTTCAACTACCACTTCTAACCCAATTAATTAATCACTTAAATACGTAGATTATGAAAAAAAACATTGGAATTTGGATAGACTCAAAACAAGCTATTATTATTCGGCTATCAAACAATGGTGAACATTTCATTAAAAAAATTGAATCAAAAATTGAAACCAGAGTTCGTGTTCCCGGCGAATCTAAAAAATTTGGAAGATTTGGAGGGCAGTACACTACTTATGAAAAGAATAGGTTAAATAAAAAAAACGAACAAGTAAATAGTTTTATTAAAGAATTATTTAAAGAAATTGAAAATTGCAATGCTCTTGTAATATTTGGACCCGCTAAAATGAAAAAAATCTTAGAAAAAGAAATTAGAAATAATATGCAATTTTCAGGAAAAATTTTAGGTGTTCATAATTCAGATTTACTTACTGAAAATCAAATGATTGCTTGGGTTAAAGATTATTATAATAATTAATTTGTCTCTTAAACAATTTTAGAATTTGGCATGATTTTAGTAATCATTAATAAATAGTATATTTATAACCATCATTTTAATTTAATTTTTTGAAACAAGCATGCTAAAAAGTTTATCATTTAATGAAATGGTAAATAACAAATCTTCCTGTCCGGCAGACAAGGCAGCATGTGACAACTAAAAAACAAAACATAGATACATGAAAATTAGTAGTTCTTTTATTGCAATTATAATATTTATAAGCGGAAATATTTTTGCGCAACAACCAGTTCTTGACATTCTTAAAACCTCTAAAGGAACTTTAAAAATTCAACCAATATTACACGGAAGCCTTATTTTAACACATAATAACAACACTATTTTTGTAGATCCTTATGGAGGTTCGATTTTGTATAAAAATCAGAAATCTCCTGATATTATTTTAATAACAGATATTCATGGCGATCATTTAGATCAGAAAACATTAGATAGTATCAATACTTCAAAATGTATTTTTATTGTTCCCCAAGCGGTTGCGGATAAATTACCAAAAAAATATGCTTCGCAAATAGTTATTTTGAATAATGGTCAAGGTGTGCATAGAATGGATTATTTTATACAAGCAATTCCAATGTATAATTTACCAGAAGTTGCAGATTCAAAACATCCAAAAGGAAGAGGGAATGGTTATATTTTAACAATTGAAAACGAGCGAATTTATATTTCTGGAGATACAGAAGATATTGAAGAAATGAGAAAACTTCAAAATATTGATATTGCTTTTTTATGTATGAATTTACCTTTTACTATGGGTATTAATCAGGCAGCGAGTGCCGTTTTAGAATTTAAGCCAACAATTGTATATCCCTATCATTATAGAGGAAGCAATGGTTTTAGTGATGTTGCTGAATTTAAAAAATTAGTGAATTCACAAAATAATACTATTGATGTGCGCTTGAGAGATTGGTATCCGAAAAAATAGATTTTTTATATCCTTTTCATTCCTTGAAAAGAAAGAACCTAATTAATCTATTCATTATAAAAATGGATTCCTGTCTTCACAGGATAACGAATATGCATGAGTTGCCACTATTAGTGATCTTCAGTAACAATCTAATTTAAAACTTATTCAAAATAGTTTTTCCAATTGCACATTGTAAACATAATTGTTTGCTGCAATATTCATTTTTTAATTGCAACAATGCCTGAGTTTTAAAAGCATTAGGACTCTTGATTTTTAAATCGTTATATTTAGAAATGATACTGTTCTTTTCTGGCTTAATGTTTTCAAGAATGTTGAGCAAAGAACTATAATCGCTTTTTCCTAAACTTTTTAAATGCACAAATTTTAATGGAATTATGGTGTTTATTAAAATTAAATCTATAAACGATTTGGTAAGTTTTTTGGTGCTTTTTTTAGATTCCTTTTCAAAAGTAAAATGAGTTTCCCAAAAAGGTAATGTTGAAACTTCAAACAAGCTGTAAAATAATTCTAGCGACTCAATTTCAATTATTTTTGAAAACAAGTTTTGATATTTATTATATAAAAATGCTAATTGAGACAATCTTATTGTTGGAAAGTTATTTGGACGCAATCTAAAAAATTGCACTTGCCTACCTAAAATAGGAGTTAATTTAAACTTAATCTTTAAATATTCATATTCCTTTTTTAATTTTTCAAAATAAACAGATTCGTTTTCGTTTGAGAGTAATCCTGCTTGTCCAAAAAACAAAGCCTCTAATTGTTCTACATTATTTGAAACTTTTCTAACTATTGAAAAATCAAAAGTGTTTGCAAAATTTAAAAAAGCATCTCCGTTTATTTTTAATCCAAAACTTTTTGCCAACAACATAAATAAGGTGGCTTCCCAATTGTTTTTGTTTGCAGCCAATATTTCAAGAATTATAGTTGATTTTTGCTCTAATCGTTCAAAATATAAGCGTTCTAACCAATTATCAAAAATAAAAGAATCTATAGATTGTATTTCATTTTCACAATTTATCCATTTTTTGTTTTTACTAAAAAGCTGATTGTAACTAATTAAAACTTCTTTTGAAATGTAATTTTTTAATTCTAACGTTGCAATTTTAGCGTTGTTTTCTCTAAAAATTTCAACATCGTGTTCCCAAACAACATGAAGTATTACAGCATCATAATTTTTGTCTGTTTCGTGATTATGTTTGTACCAATCAGAGGAATTTATATGAATTTCAATATTTCCACCCCAAACCTGATTTTCAATTTCAATTTTTGCATTTAAAAAATCTGGACCTGTATTTAAATTGTGAATTCCATTAGAAATAATATGAATTATTTCTCCATTGGTAGATTTTAAATTATTTACAGAAAATAATTTAAGCTTCCATAAAAAATGTAATAAGTTTTCGTTCATAGCAATAATTTACTTTATAAATGTAAAAATTAACTTTAACTTATGAAAATAGGACACCAATCTTACTTAATTTTTAAGTTTTTTAAAGTAAATTTGTACGACCAAATTTATTGAAAATGAATATTATTAATAGTTTAGAATGGAGATACGCAACAAAGAAGTTTAATCCATCTAAAAAATTATCAAATCAACAAATAAATACTTTAAAAAACGCATTTAATTTAACGCCAACTTCATTTGGGCTTCAGCCTGTAAAAATGATTGTTATATGTGATAAAGAATTGCAAGAAAAATTTGTTGAACATTCTTATTACCAACGTCAGGTTGCAGATGCTTCCCATTTATTGGTTTTGTGTATTGAAGATGACACAACTTCAGAAGACATTAATGCATATTTTGACTTAGAGAAAAAAGTAAGAAATATTGATGAGTCTGTTATTGCTGGTTTTAGAAAACAGTTAATTGATATGTATAAGAATAAATCTATTGAAGAAAGACAACTTTCTGCTATTTACCAAACTTATATTATATTAGGTAATTTAATGACGGTTTGTGCAGTAGAAAAAATAGATGCAATTCCGATGGAAGGTTTTGTTCCTGAAAAAATAGATGCACTTTTAAATTTAAAAGAGAAAAATTTAAAATCAGTTTTATTGCTTCCAGTTGGTTTTAGAGCAGATGATGATGTTATGAGCGAAATGAAAAAAGTTCGCAAACCATTAAAAGAAACAATTATAGAAATTATTAAATAAAACCCAATAAATATTGATTATGAGTACTGATATTAGAACACTAGAACCTAAAGAACTTTGGAATAATTTTGCAGATTTAAATGCTGTTCCAAGAGGTTCAAAAAAAGAAGAACGCGTTATACAATTTATGGTTGATTTTGGAAATAATTTAAACCTTGAAACTATTGTTGATCCTGTTGGCAATGTTATTATAAAAAAGCCAGCCTCTAAAGGAATGGAAAATCGTAAAACCATTGTAATGCAATCGCATTTAGATATGGTGCATCAAAAAAATTCTGATACCGTTTTTGATTTCGATACAGAAGGAATTAAAATGAAAATTGAAGGCGATTGGGTAAAAGCAGAAGGTACCACTTTAGGTGCAGATAATGGTTTAGGTGTTGCAGCAATAATGGCAGTTTTGGCATCTAAAGAAATTAAACATCCTGCTATTGAAGCCTTGTTCACTATAGATGAAGAAACTGGTATGACCGGTGCAATGGGCTTGCAAGCTGGATATTTAGATGGTGAAATTCTATTAAATTTAGATACTGAGGAAGATGACGAAATTGATATAGGCTGTGCTGGTGGAGTTGATATTACAATAGAAAACTCTTATAATGAAGTACATACACCAACAAATAGTATCGGTTATACCTTAGCTGTAACTGGTTTAAACGGAGGTCATTCTGGTATGGATATTCATAGAGGTTTAGGAAATGCTAATAAAATAATGAACCGTGTTTTATATACAGTTCAAGACTATATTCGTATTTCTGAAATTAATGGAGGTAGTTTACGGAATGCAATTCCAAGAGAAAGTTTTGCAATAATTTCTGTGTACAATTCTCAAAAAGATGTTTTCTTAAAAACTTTAAAAAGGATTACTAAAGAAATTAAAAAAGAACTCAAAACTATTGATCCAAATTTAGAAATTATAGCTGAAAAAGCTACTTTGCCTAATAAAGTAATGACAGCTATTAGCCAAACTACATTATTAAAGACTATTTATGCAGCTCATAATGGTGTTTACAGAATGAGTAACGATATGGAAGGTTTAGTTGAAACATCTAACAATATTGCACGTGTTATTGTTAAAAATGAACTTATTAAAATACTTTGTTTAACAAGATCATCTGTAGAAACTTCTAAAACAGATTTAGCCAATGCTATAACAGCAACATTTGAATTGGCAGGTTACGATGTTTCTTTATCTGGTTCGTATCCTGGTTGGAAACCAAATGTAGATTCACAAATACTAAATGTTTTAACTGAAACTTACGAAAAACTATTTAAAAGTAAAGCAGATGTTGTTGCGTGCCACGCTGGTTTAGAATGTGGTATTTTAGGAACTAATTATCCTGAAATGGATATGATTTCTTTCGGTCCAACAATTCAAGGGGCTCACTCACCTGATGAAAGAGCAAATATAAAATCTAGTCAAAAATTTTGGAAATTTTTACTTGAAATTTTAGAAAATATTCCTGTAAAAAATTAAGAATATTAAATACTACAAAATCAGTTTTAATATTGGTTTTGTAAAATATTTTAACTCCGCTAAGCTGTTATTAAATGCCTAGCGGAGTTTTTTTTATGAAACTTATAAAAAAAATACAATCGCTTAACATTTTAAAAGCAACACAATTTTAACAAATTTATAAGATTTCCTGTTTTATAATTTATAGTAACTTTAAAGTTTATTATATGTTGTCAATTATTAACCAAATTTAACTCTAAATTTTATTATGCAATTTTTAAAAGCAACTTTAAACTTACTGCTATTATGTGTTACATTCTTTAGTCATTCTCAATCAGCAGAAACCTATTTTACGCAGCATCCTACTTTAGCTCCCGACGCTGAATTTATTATATTTAGTTACGATAGTGATTTATGGAAAGTTACTACAGAAGGCGGAAATGCACAAAGATTGACTGCAATGCAAGGCAATGAAACAAACCCAAGTATCTCTCCAGATGGAAAATGGGTAGCTTTTTCTAGCAATCAGTTTGGAAATAGTGATGTATACATTATGCCAATAAACGGTGGAACAATTACACAATTAACATTTCACGACAGTAATGATGAAGTGAGTTCCTGGAGTTGGGATAATTCAAAAATATATTTTACCTCAGGTAGGTACAACAATGTTACAACCTATAGTGTAAATATAAATGGAGGAACACCTGAAAGAGTTTTCGATCACTATTTTAATACGATCCATAATGTAATTGAAAACCCTTTAAATGATGAGATTTATTTTAACGAATCTTGGGAAAGTGGACGTTTTGCACATAGAAAACGTTATAAAGGTGATTACAATCCAGATATAAAATCGTACAATACAACAACTAAAGAATTTAAAAAATATACAACCTATAGAGGAAAAGATTTTGGTGTAACTTTTGATGAAAGTGGAAACTTATATTTTAAATCTGACGAAGCAAATGATGAATACAATTTATATACGCTTCAAAATGGAGAAAAAAAACAATTAACATCTTTTGAAACTTCTATAATGTGGCCAAAAGTAAGTGCTAACGGAAAAAAAATTGTTTTCAGAAAAGATTATCAAATTCATGTGTATGATGTTGCTTCGGGAAAAACTTCAAAACCAGTTATTAATATTATTAAAAATAATACGTTAGAAAAAGAACAATCTTACATAATAAAAGGAAAAATAAGCAATTTTGATGTTTCTTCAGATGAGAAAAAAATGGCGTTTGTATCCAGAGGAAAATTATTTATTTCAGATATTGAAGGGAAATTTGTAAAAGAAATTAAAACCAACCCAAATGAAGCTGTACAAGAAGTAAAATGGTTAAAAAACAATAAAACATTATTGTACTCACAATCTTATAAAGGGTATTACAATTGGTTTACAGTTAATGCAGAAGGAATTTCGAAAGAAAAACAATTAACCAAAACTTCTAAAAACAACCGTCAAATTACATTCAATAGCGATTTGTCAAAAGGAGTCTATTTAAGTGGTCGAAACGAAATTTGTTTACTCGATTTAGCTACATTTAAAAGTGAAGTTATTGTAAATGATGAACTTTGGGCATTCAACAATTCTAATCCATATTTTTCTCCAGACGATAATTATGTAATCTACAACGCCTACAGAGATTTTGAAACAGATGTTTTTACTTACAATATCAGTTTAAAAAGAATAGATAATTTAACAAATACAAAAGTTTCTGAATCTGAACCAATTTGGTCTCCGGACGGTAAATATGTATATTTTTCTTCAGATAGGTTACAACCTAGTTACCCTTTTGGAACAACAAATTCTAAAATTTATCAAATGGCATTAGATAAATTTGAAGCTCCTTTTAAATTAGAAGAAGTTTCTAAACTATTTAAAGAAGATGATAAAAATGCTGACAAGAAAGATTCAAAAGATAAAAAAGATGACAATGAAGAAGACAAAAAAGAGGAATCTAAAAAAGAACTTCCAAAAGTAACTATCAATACAAATGGATTGATGGATCGCTTAACGCAAATTAGTCCAAGTTTTGGACAACAACAAAGTCCTTCAATTATAACAAAAGATAAAAAAACCTACATACTTTATATCTCTAATCATAGCGAAGGGAAACCTCAACTTTGGAAAACTATTATAGAGCCTTTTGAAAAAAATAAAACGGAACAACTAAGTGATAAAACAATTAGAAATTATCAATTAGTACAAGCTAAAAAAAACAGCTATATTTTAGTTAGTGGAACCATAAACACCTTAGATGTTGCAGTAAATAAACTAAAAGAAATTACCATTGATTCTAAGTTTGAAAAATCGTTGTCTAAAGAATTTACTCAAATGTATTATGAAGCTTGGGCTGGAATGGAAGAGAATTTTTATAATGAAAATTTTCATGGTCAAGATTGGCAAAAACTGAGAGATCAATATGCTGCTTATCTTCCATTTATTACAAGTAGAGCGCAATTAAGACTTATTTTTAACGATATGTTGGGAGAATTAAACACTTCTCATTTCGGGTTTAGTTCAAACGGAAAAGAAGAAGACGTCTTTTATGGAACTCGTTCTTTGGCTACTGGAATTAATTTCGAAAATAAAAACCCTTTTACAGTTAGCAGTATTGTAAAAGAGAGTCCTGTAGATATTACAGGGAAAAATCTTAGAAAAGGAGATAAACTTGTGGCTGTTAATGGAGAAAAAGTAAACACCTATAAAAACAGAGAACATTATTTTACAGCTCCTTCATTTTTAAGTGAAGTAACCTTAACTTTTGAAAGAAATGGCTCAAAATTTAATGTAAATATTCATCCGTCTTCTAGTGGAAATATTAGAAATTTAATATATGATGAATGGCAAGATGAAAACCAACAATATGTAGATACTAAATCGAATAATCGAATTGCCTATATTCATATGAAAAATATGGGTGGTGGTGAATTACAAAAATTTAAAGAAGATTTAGTTTCAAGCAAAGAAGCCGATAAAGATGCTTTAATTCTAGATTTACGTTACAATACTGGTGGAAACGTGCATGATGAAGTATTACGCTTTTTAAGTCAGAGAACCTACTTAAACTGGAAATATAGAGAAGGTAAATTGGCAAAACAATCTAATTTTGGATATTCGGATAAACCAATTGTGTTGTTAATAAATGAACAATCTTTATCTGATGCTGAAATGACTGCCGCTGGATTTAAAGAACTGGGCTTAGGGAAAATTATTGGAACAGAAACGTATAGATGGATAATTTTTACTTCAGGAAAAGGATTGGTAGATGGTTCATTTTATAGATTGCCTTCTTGGGGATGTTACACATTAGATGGTAAAAATTTAGAAACTGAAGGTGTAAGTCCTGATATTTATGTTGAAGAAAATTTTAAAGACCGTTTAACTGGAAAACAACCTCAACTTGATAAAGCTATTGAAGTAATTTTAAATGAGTTGAATAAGTAACTGGATTACTTTCATATAAAATGAAAGCATGTATCTTTGCACTTTAAAAAAAATAAGAAAATGAATAACGGATTATACGCAAAATTTAACACCTCTAAAGGTGCTATTTTAGTAAACTTAGAATTTGAAAAAACACCTGGTACAGTTGGTAACTTTGTTGCACTGGCAGAAGGTAATTTAGAAAACAATTCAAAACCACAAGGAAAACCTTACTACAACGGATTAAAATTTCACAGAGTTATTGCTGACTTTATGATTCAAGGAGGTTGTCCACTAGGAACAGGAACGGGTTCTCCAGGTTATAGCTTTGATGATGAATTTCATCCGGATTTAAAACATGATGCTCCTGGTATTTTGTCTATGGCAAACTCTGGACCAGCTTCAAACGGAAGTCAGTTTTTTATTACGCACGTTGCAACTCCTTGGTTAGACAACAAACATACTGTTTTTGGTAAAGTTATTGAAGGACAAGATGTAGTTGATGCAATTGCACAAAATGATATTTTAGAATCTCTTGAAATTATTAGAGTTGGTGAAGCTGCCGAAAAGTTTAATGCTGTTGAAGCATTTAGAGTTTTTGAAGGTTCTAGAGCTAAAAGAGAAGAAGAAGCTAAAGAAGCTATGAAAGCACAAATGGATAAAATTGCTGCCGGATATGATGAAACTCCAAGCGGGTTACGTTATAAAATTTTACAAGAAGGTAATGGTAAAAAAGCTGAAAAAGGAAACATGGTTTCTGTACATTATAAAGGTCAGTTATTAGACGGGCAAGTTTTTGATTCTTCTTACCAACGCAAACAACCAATTGATTTTACTATTGGTGTTGGACAAGTAATTCCAGGTTGGGATGAAGGTATTCAATTGCTAAAAGTTGGAGACAAAGCACGTATGGTAATTCCATCTAATTTAGCTTATGGTAGCCAAGGTGCTGGTGGAGTTATTCCTCCAGATGCAACCTTAATTTTTGATGTTGAGTTGGTAGCTGTAAAATAATTTACTTCTTAAATAATTAAAGAGGTTGTTTGAAAAGTAAAATTTTCGAACAACCTCTTTTTTAAAAATAACTCCAATTAATACTACAAATTAAATCAAGAATATGAAATATAAAACACCAATTTTATTGAAAAAAAACAATCCACTAACACAAGCGTTTTCTATTTCTAATAAACATTTTTACTTCAAAAAATAACATAATTACAAATGCTAAAACTGAAATTGTAAGAACAACCTTTCCTATGGTACAAAAAGTACATTCATAAAAATTATCTGTAGATCCAATTAAACTACTTGTACATCCAACTGCAATCATAATTATATAATCTACAAATGCAATTATTGGAAGAATTACTAACGATTTTAAAGCGATATCTTTCATAATAAATAAACTTAACATTAAACAATAATTTTTAGAACATAAAAAGGTGTAAGTTCTAGTTTAATTACCTTAGTATAAAGGTACTTTTTAACCTGTTCATAAAATAGTTTGTTTCAAAGGTGTATTTAACTAAGAATGATGTAATTTTACATTCCATTAGATGTAGAATTTTATATTTTTAACTATGCCTGATTTTATAAATAAAAAAACAGCATTTAATTTTGAATTTTTAGACGCAAAAGCTTGTTTAAACAACCTAACTGAAAAGGAACAAAATGAATTGCTTGAAAACAAAAACGATATTGAATTTGAACCTGGAGAAATTATTATTAAAAGAGGAATTGCTGTTAGCCATGTATTGTATTTAATTGATGGTTTAGCAAAAATTGAAATTGTTAATGATGGCAAAACAACTACGCTTGGCTTAATTCAATCGCATTCTTTTATTGGTATTATTTGTTGCTTTGCTTTTGAAAATTTTGATTTTACCGCAACTGCTCTTGAAAAAACAAAAGTAGGTTTTATAGATAAAGCCACTTTTGAAAAATTTATTAAAACAAACGGGAATTTTGCATTAGATTTAATTAGACACATGTCTGGTGCTTCAAATGGTTTATATCATAGAATTACTACCTTATCTCAAAAAAATATTGATGGCGCTTTATCCATAGTTCTGCTTGATTTTGCTAAAATTTATAATAGTAATTCCTACTCGATTCCTATGGTTAGAAAAGACCTTGCTAATATGTTAGGATATTCTAAAGAAAGTGTTATTAACACATTATCAAAATTCAATAAAGAAAAAATTATTAAAGTTTCAGATAGAAAAATTGAAATATTAAATGTTAAAAAACTGAAACAAATTGGTAAATTAGGATAAATTATTGTTACAAATAAGGTTTAAAGGCGTCTAAAAATTAACTGTTAGAAGTTATATTTATAAATATTATCAATTTATTCAACAATGAAAATTCAACAACTATTTTTATGCATCCTATCAATTATTGTTGTTAGTTGCACTACTTCAACTAATAATGAGGCGTTTATAAAAAAGACAACCGGAAGATACTTATATAATTCTGATGAAATAATTGAAGTTTATTTTGATAACCAAAAGTTGTTTTTAAAATGGCGAGGCGCTACTTCTTTAGAACCTTTAAGCGTAGGTGAAGAGACTTTTTTTGTAAAAGAAATGAATGAAAAGATTCAATTTTTAACAAATCCAGAAAACCAACTCACCTATATGGTCTTAGTTCCAAAAACTGTAAATGATACACTTCAATACAATTTTAGAAAACTAACGCAAAACGAAAAAATTCCAAGTGAATATTTAAAAGATAATAATTTTGAAAAGGCCCTGGAAGGCTATTTAAAAATTAAAAAAATTGATTCTTTAGATGCAAGCCTAAATGAAAATAACTTTAATAGTT